>PWJC01000021.1 GCA_003560165.1 Bacteroidales bacterium | reverse complement strand
TTCTTCTTCCTACCTACTACCTACTACTTACTACTTACTACCTTCCACCTTCCACCTTCCGTCACCCGCGAGCCACCGCCATCCCGGCTGTCCGGCCCCGGTCGTTCTTGTCCGCATCCGTACACGATGGGAGCGGTTTGCTTCAGGGGCAAAACCGGTAAATGTTTGGAATACAAAAAACTATGGCTTGTTGCACGGTATTTGATATTTTTTCGTGATATCTTTACGTTCGTTTTCTTAATTCAAAAGGCATGTTGAGCGCTTATCTTGTTGCTGCATGGCGAAATCTCCGCAAAAACAGGCTTTACTCATTGATCAATGTATTGGGCCTTTCGCTGGGGCTTGCCGCGGCGATACTGATCCTGCTCTATGTACGGCACGAACTTACCTCCGACCGCCACCACGAACACTACGATGAGCTGTACCGTGTCGGGATTGAGTTCGGCTTCGGCGGGCCGCCGGTGACGGCGGCGGTCAGTGCGTATCCTGCCGGACCCGCCCTGATGGACTATTTTTT
Source organism: Bacteroidales bacterium (assembly GCA_003560165.1). Lineage (GTDB taxonomy): Bacteria > Bacteroidota > Bacteroidia > Bacteroidales > UBA7960 > PUPG01. The sequence goes on along the minus strand of PWJC01000021.1, from coordinate 2,091 downwards.
GGAGATCACCGACTTTGTGCGGATTTCTTCGGTTGATATGGGGATGAGGGGGCTTTTGGTGGAATACGAAGACCACAGCCTGCACGAAAAAGGCATCTTGCTCGCAGATTCCAACTTTTTTGAACTGTTTACCCACCCGGTGGTTTATGGTGATCCCGCAGCGGCGCTCAGGCACAACAATGTGGCAATTCTGACCCGGAGTTCGGCCGAACGCATTTTTGGTCCTGGCGATCCTGTGGGGAAACAATTCCGTTTGGCCCAGCGGCACAACGTCGAAGTGGGTGGGGTGATCGAAGACATCCCCGGCAATGCCCATCTGAAGTTCCGCATGCTGCTGTTCTGGAATTCGTTGGGCAATACTCCGGAATCAATGAGTTCGTCGAACAGCTTTTTCAACAACAACATTTACACCTATGTACGCGCCAACAGCGACCTCACCACACCGGGGATGCGGGAAAGGCTGGAGAGATTTGTCGAACACCGTGTCCTTGCCGAGTCGCCTGCTGAGGATATTGACTTGGTATACAAGCTGCATGTGCGCCCGGTAAAAGACCTCTACTTCCTGACGGAGGAGATGTATGAGCCATTCAACCCCGAGCATATCCCCGCCAAGGGAAACCGGATGTTTGTCCATGTGTTTATAACCGTAGCCGTTTTCCTGACGCTCATTGCGTCGATCAACTATATGAACATGGCCGTGGCCCGCTCAGGCCGGCGGTCGAAAGAGGTGGGGGTGCGCAAGGTGCTGGGTGCCGACAGGGGCAGCCTGATCCGGCAGTTTTTGACCGAATCGATGCTGACCGTGGTGTTTGCCCTGCTGTTGGCCCTGCTGTGGGTCGAACTCCTGATGCCCGTGGTCAATCAGCTGCTGATGAAGGAGCTGTCGTTTGGCTTGCTCGCCGAATGGCGCATTGCGGGGATCCTTCTGCTGCTGGCTTTGTTCACGGGATTGCTTTCGGGGAGTTACCCGGCCTTCTATCTGGCGCATTTCAGGCCTTCGGACGTACTGAAATCGCAGATGGCGCTTTCCGACCGCAACCTGCTGTTGCGCAAGGTGCTTGTCGGGCTGCAGTTTGCCATTTCGGTTTTCATGGTCATTGCCACCCTGGTGGTGATGCAGCAGCTTTCGTACATGCGCAACAAAGACCTTGGTTTTACCAAAGACGGCATGATGGTGCTCGATGTGTCCGATCTTGCCGGGGAGCGGCGCGCCAGCCTTCAGAATACGCTGAACGGGCTTGCTGTGGTTGAGAACACCTCTCTGTCGCACAGCATTCCGGGCCCCGGGTCGCTCGTGCAAAACTGGGGCTTCAATGTGGAAACCGCCGACGGCTTCATGGAACGGATGCTTCATGTATATCGTGTTGATGCACACTTCAGCGATGTGTTCAACATTGAGATGAGCCGGGGCCGGTTTTATGATCCTGATCTGCCCACCGACCTGCAGGACGCCGTTGTGATCAACGAAGCCGCGGTCAGGCTGTTTGAATGGGACGAGCCCATCGGAAAGCGGATCAGCAGTTCCGGGAGCGACCAGTACCGCCGTGTGGTTGGGGTGGTCAGCAACTTCCACATCTCCTCGCTCGAGACCGATATCCCGCCCCTGTTGATCCTGCCGGCCGAAGGCGGGGATTTTCTCAACATCAGGCTATCGCCCGGGCCTTTCCGGGAAAGGGTATTGGCGGTTGAGGCCGCCTGGCAGGAAATGGCCGGCATGCTGCCCATGCGCTATGAGTTTCTCGAAGAGCGGCACAGGATGGTGTACCTGACCCACCAAAACCTCGGACGGCTGTTCGGGTTGTTTGCCCTGCTGTGCATCGTTCTTTCACTGATGGGCCTTTTCGGGCTATCGGGGTTTTCGGCCGAACAAAAAACAAAGGAGATCGGCATCAGGGTGGTGCACGGCGCCTCTTTGGGGAACATCCTGGGGCTGTTGTACAAAGATTACGGGAAGCTGATGCTGCTGGCCATTGTGATTGCATCGGGGGTGGCCGTGTATTTCATGGAAAACTGGCTTGCACAGTTTGCCTTCAGGGTCAATATCGGGGCGCTTCCCTTTGTGACGGCCGCCCTGCTTGCCATTGCCGTATC
>PWJC01000037.1 GCA_003560165.1 Bacteroidales bacterium | reverse complement strand
CTCATCGAGAATGAGGAGGTCGGGCCTGCAGAGGATGGCACGCGCGAGGGCGATCCGCTGCCGTTGCCCGCCGGAGAGCCGCGTGCCGCGCGGCCCGACCTCGGCATCGTAACCACCCGGCAGAGCAACGATGAACTCGTGAGCCTGGGCGATCCGGGCCGCTTCTTCGACGGCCTCGTGGTCTGTATCGTCCACGCCATAAGCGATGTTGAAGCGCACGCTGCCCGAGAGGAGTTCTGCATCCTGGCCAGCAAATGCAATCCGCGAGCGCCAGAATGGCAAGTCGAGTTCCCGCAGGTCGATACCGTCGGCACGCACCACCCCGGATTGCGGGTCATGGAGGCGACAGAGGAGATGAATCAGCGTGGACTTGCCTGCGCCGGAATCCCCGACGATGGCATTGACAGTGCCGGCGCGGAGCATGAGCGACACATCCCTCACCGCGGCCGTGTCGCTGCCCACATAACCAAAGGTCACCCGGTCGAACTCAACGCCCTCCCGCAGGTGCTCCAGCCGCTTTGTGCCGGACGCGAGGTAAGGCTTGTCAGACCGGTCGAGAAGCGCTTGCACCTCGCGAATGCCGGCGGCATAGCTGGCCAGGGCGACGCGGTAGGCGTTGACCCGCTTCATCGGGTTCTGCAGGCGGTAAAGCAGCAGCATGAAAACCAGCACCGTGGGGATGCCGATCTGGAGGAACCATGCGAAACCGAGTACCGCGATGAATACCGGCACATAGAGGAACTCGACCAGCACCGGCAACAGCTTGTTGAGCACCTCTGTGCGCCGGTAAGCGCGCCTGACATCCTGGGCGGCCTCGTCAAAGCGCCTGGCCTCCATTGCCTCGCGATTGAAAATGCGAATGGTACGCATCGAGACAAGGAGTTCCAGGATGCGCTCAGCCAGGCTCGAGTAGGATCGGACGAGGTCATCGCCCCAAGTGTGCGCTCGGACCGCCAGCAGCCGCACGACCAGCCAGACGGGCACTACCAGTAGCACCACGACCGCGGTCAGCTGCCACGACAGCATCAGCAGCAGCACCCCGAAAACGACCATAGTGCTCAAGCTCCCGATCAGAACCGTGAGTGCGCGTAGCGCTTCGCCGACCCGGTAGGTCTGGGATTCCATGAGATTGATCAGCTTGCCTTGCGGGACGCGGGAGAAGTACTCGTAGCCGACCGACAGCAATTGCTCGCACAGCGCGAGCCGCAGGTCACGCATCGCCCGGGCGATCACGCCAGTCGACACGATCGCGTCCACCGCCATGATCAATGTTTTCAAAGCGACCAGCCCGATGATCAGGAAGCTCAGAACGAACAGGGCACGATCATCCCCTACGACGGATGCGATGGTTCGCAGCAAGTCAGCGAACGGCCCTGATGATTCCATCTCGCCCGAGCTCTGGAGCATGTGATCGAGCAAGGGGATGATGAGTCCGATGCCCAGCCCCTCCGCGAGCGATGCAGCCAGCCCCAAAACGACCAGCACCGGGATCGCCCACGGGTAGGGGCGTGTAAACACCAGCAGGCTCCGAATGGCTTGCAGGGTCACTTTTCGTCTCCGGGGGGATCCTGAATGCCGATGGCCGATGTGTGCTTGGCAGCCGTGCGCGCGGCACTTCTCCTTTGGCGTTCAAGGTACCACCCGATAAGGCGATCCACAGCGCTCTGCGGCAGAATTGCGTTTGCGGCCAGCAGCAGCGCGCGGCGCAGCCGCCTGCGGATGGCATCGAGTGCAAGGGCGACATGACGCCGGGGTGCGGCGAGTTCGTCTGCAAGCGCGTTCATCAGGACGGGCTCATCGATAGCCAGGCTGCGGGCGTAGTCCAGGAGCCAGCTGATAAATTGCTCGCGTTCCGCGTGTGGCCTGCCGGGGCGGTATTCTCCGCTTTCCATGGCCCGATGGGTCAGGGACTCGCCATGCTGGCGGTAACGCGCGAGACAGTCTTCGATGACCATGGCGGAGCGGTTCAGCAGCAACTTGGCGATCAGCGCCTGGTCCTCGTACTGGCTGGAGAACATTTCTGGCACTCCGCCAAGCTCGATGATCGACTGCCGTCTGAACGTGATGCTGCAGACCGCGGGCATGGCGGCGCCGCGGGTGGCCATGGTGGCGGCGATGAGCACCGGCGGCGGTATGACCTGACCATAGACGGCGCTCGGGCCAACGATTTCGTCCGGCCTCCGCGCCAGGCGGTTATTGCCCGATCCGCTCGGCTGCCAGCTGTGCCAGTAACATTCCTTGTTGATGACCACGCCCAACTCGGGGTCAGCTTCCAGCAGCTGCACCGTGCGCTCCAGGCGCATCGGCTCGTAAATGTCATCGGCATCGAGAAAGGCCAAGTGACGCCCGCGCGCCATCTGCATCCCGAGATTGCGGGAAGGGCCCGTGCCCAGGTTCCGTCGCTCGGGGTGCTCATAAATCCGAATTCTCCCGGGATGACTTGCAGCGAAGCCGGCCGCCACTTCTCGGCTGCCGTCCGAGGAACCATCGTCCACCAGCACGAGTTCCCACGACGCAATGCTCTGCGCCAACACGCTCTCTATCGCGTCGGCGATGTACTTGCGCGCATTCAGAAAAATCATGATGACCGACACCATGGGCGGCTGATCGGCCGG
>PWJC01000108.1 GCA_003560165.1 Bacteroidales bacterium | reverse complement strand
CTTCTTGGTCTAATCCTTTGACCAGCTCAAATAATTCATCTTTTCTTTTTTCGTTTTCATCTATTCTGACCGTCTCAGCATCATATTGTATCTGCTTTTCAGGTAGAGGTTTGCCGTTGTTTTCATCAGGCAATCGCTTCGGATCTTCAACTCCCATTTCCTCATGACTAACTAAACCAGAGACAGAAAACGCTCTTTTTAAAGCCATAGACTCTGCTACTTTTAGTATCATTGCACTAGGATAACTTCTCCAAACATTACTGTTTTTTTGATACTCGGAAAATGGTGCCACAATACTAATAGGAATTTCTCTATCTTTCCTATGCACTGTCGCATAAGCTCCGATTGGTTTTTTATTCATATTAGCAATATTCATTTCATGCTCAATCTTACCGTCTTGTTTTTTGAATTTGTCACCTGGATAAATAACCCCAGAATCTAGGCCGTTAAAACTAGGGTGTCTATTTGCTATTTTGAGATAACCGTCCCGGCTAGTCATGATAGTTACTTGACCCTTCATTTTCCAAAGAAATATTTCTTTCTGGAAGGGATCTAACCTGTAAGTTTTAGCAAGATGCATAAACATTTCAAATTCATCATTATTTGCGTCTTTAGCAACGGTCCTTTTAATTACGTCTTTTTTTCTTTCTAACTCTTGAGGTAATTTTTCGTCTGACGATATGTCAATTACTTGTGCCGCTTCGCTCATTATTATTCTCCTTTCTTTTTTCGCTGCAATTCGCCGTTTTATTTAAGAACAGTATGATCGGTTACACTTCGGGCAACTTGTGATCAAATCTGTCTCTGCTTGTTCTACCGATATGGAATTATATATCTGACTATTACAGCTAAAACAAAATCCGTCTCCAGGTGCAAAGTGAGGGTATCCGTTTTCTTGACAAAACTTGCTCTGCGCCTTGATTGCTTTTCCTTTGTCTATCATTTTATATCGCCTCCCCTTCAATTATTTCCCCGGTTAAGGGGTCAATGTATCTTTCTCCTTGTCTTGCTTCTATTTTCAACTCTTCATCATCAGTTGCTTGTGTAACAAAGTATTGAAACTCATCATTCTCTATTTCTTTCAAGAATAATTTCCTATTCTCAGGATCAAGGATCTCTATACCATCAATATTTATTAATTTTAAAGGACCTGCTGCCTTTCTTGCTATCTCTAAAGCATTCTTGAGCTTCTCTCCGGTTGATAAGTCCTTGATTGGTCTGCTATGAATTAATACTATGTTATTTTCTACTGTTAGTCCTTCAATCGGTAAATTAGCAGATTCAATAAGCTCTTTAGGTTTAGCTTTTAACAAGTTTACAATGTTATCTAACCTATCTGACTCCTGACCTTTTTCCTCCATTTCTTTCTTTTTATCCTGGGCTCTGTCATAAGTCCCCACCAACTCTTTCTTTTCCTCAAAATCTTCAACTTCTTTTTCCAACCTGCTAGTATCAATCAGTTCACTATTATTAAGAAACTCCTGGCCTTTTTCCTTTTTCTCATTTAAAGCATCAATTTCATTTTCCATTTCAGCCAACTGTTTATCTCTATTTTCTTTTATATTTTCTATCTGATTAAGTAAATTCTGTATTTCAGATTCAGCTTTTTCTTCAATCCGCTCTTTTTTATCAATAAGATTCTCTGCTTTCATACTTAAATTTTTCAAAAACTGTGTTGAACTTTCTATACTTTGATTATGTTGTTGTGCTTTCTGGAGCTGGCCGTATTTGTCCTTAAGAGAAACTTTTCTATATTCTTCTGGATCGAAGCTATTAGGGACCTTATTAATCTCGGTTGTATATTCACCTTGCAATACTTTATATTCTGAATTTACATCCCTTCTTTTTTCGTAAAATTCTTTATACAACTCTTCAATTACCTTTAATCCATGTTGACTAAAATCAATTAACGGCAAAGATTCATTTCCTAACCAATTTTTAGCTGTAGTTTCATCTACTTTAATGTCGATTAACTCTAAAAGTATCTCTGCCTGCCTCTTTGGCTTTTCCTTGACAAAATCAATTGGGTTAAAACTAAAACTACCGAAAAGATTATTTAATAAAGTTTGCGGTGCTTTTTGAGTAAATCCATCTTTCTTGACTGTTAGATAACTGTTCTTTTCAGTAATATTTCTGCTAACTTCTAGACCATTATCTAACTCAACTAAAATCTCTGCCTTGTCTGATTTTTCATTAATTACCCTAGTCCTTCTGTCGTTATTGCTTAATACTTTTTCAATCGCTTCAAGTATACTTGTTTTGCCTGCCCCATTCTTGCCCATGATATAATTGATCTTTCCCGGCTTAAACTCGATTTCTTTAATACCTAAAAAACCTTTAATTTGTAAATTTACTATCTTGCTCATGAATTTCACTCCTTTTGTGTTTTTCTAAAATTTCCCTCAAATCGCTAACTAGATTGATCTCCCTGTAACTAGAACTTCCGTTATCTTCAACCTTATCAATAAATTTTTTTATCTCTTGGGCTAAATCCATGATAAATTCACTCCTTCCCAATAAGACTTAATACTTTCCTAATGATAATTTCTTTCTGCCTTTTATACTCTTCGTTGAGCCTTAAATCGTCCTCAGTCTCAATCTTTTCAGCCTTCTCCATT
>PWJC01000151.1 GCA_003560165.1 Bacteroidales bacterium | reverse complement strand
GCAGCACCTCAGGCGGAATAACCGCGACAGAAGGATTGGCCGCCATGCTGCCCGTGGCGAAACCATTCAGGCTGAGCCAAGCAGGGAACGAAGATTGTTCCGGAGGTCGGGCAGGGGAAATAGGGGCCAGGGCCAGGATCACTAGAGGAAGCCTGTCCCCAACGGGCTGTTCCGCCTGCCCGTTGACGCACGTTTAGGCATACCGGGCCGATGCACACCGCCGCCATCGGACAAATTCCTGTAGGCCTTATCTGCCAGGGGGTTTAAGGGGAGTACATTGATTTTATGAGGACGTTGCCGGCATGATGTCTGAAAATAGAAAGGGACATAAAGCTGAAAAGTGCGCTATTGCGCAGAGATGAACCAATACGTAAACTAAACGCATCCGGGGAGGCTGCCGGCAACAGATGATGGTGCTTTACCGTTAACCTTAAAAGGCCTTAACGGCGGTATTGGGTTTTACGCCACACTTACGAAGCGGAACAGCCATGAACTACATCCTATTTCTGTCAATCATCCTGCCGCTCGCAATCACTGCATGCGACAAAGAAAATATGGAAGGAAGCATCACCATCGATCCCGGCTTTGCGGATGAATTACGGGCAAGCCCCGAAAGGATCGGCATCGACGGCAACAACCTGATCCTGGAGACCTACCTGTGGCGCGACTTCATGCCCCCTGTGGAAAAGGACGGGCGCCCGCTGATCTGCATCAACAAGCTGACCGAAGCGGACAGCCTGCCCATTGCAACAGGCATTTCGCTGAGGAAGCAATACGTGATCAAGGGCAACCAGATATGGGCGGCCCGGCACACCGAGGTCAGGGACCATGCGGACCATGTCCTGGAAGGCGTGGTGCGCGACGGCCCCAAATGGGGCCCGGATATTGACGTGGATGTGGTGTGCGAATTCGAATTCCGGGGAAACATATACCGGATCATTGCAAGATCGCAGCCCATACACACAACCTGGTAACACACGGAATGCCCGGCCAGGCGGCACAACCTTGGGGGCATAACCCCGATCATCGAACGCAGCGGAAAGGCAGGCAACCGCACACCGTAAACCGGTTTGCGGTCCTTAAGGGATCATTTACCTTGTTCGCAGCCTGATCGATATTCCTGCACCAATTCCCAAAAAGGTATTCTCCGTTTCCGCCGTCTGGGAGCGGACCGCTCCATTCCTTATGGCATCGGCAAAATAAAACCCCTGTTCGTTGGGTTCACCATGGGGCACAAAGCCCTGATATTCGAAGGTGCTGTTTCCCGCAAAGGTATAATCAATGCCCGTCCAGAACTCCACCAAATTTCCGGGCGCAAAACTCAAGCGGAGTCCGGGTGAATAATAAAAGGAAGCATGATCGGATTCCGGCTGCTGCAACAAGGCAAAAGAAATATCCTGATCGCGGATGCTGCTTTGCTGGATAATGCTGTAAGCGCTTTGGCTGATGTTCATGTACCCGGCCAGGGCCACGGCAGAGATCATCAAACGCCTGCTCAGGTTCAGGTTTACCTGAAGGCCCGCCCCCCCCTGCATCCGGGTTTGGGAATACACATCCCCTTCATGGAACCGAAGCTCTGAATGGCCATGGTCAATGGGAATGGGGTCGGTAAGATCCATGGCAGACACACCGCCCGAACCCCAACAGTATAACCCTCCATGGTCGTGATATGCGCCGCTCACATTGACGCCCAGGGTGATCCGGTTACGGCGCAACAGCGGGAGGTACAGGCTGGCATCGACACCGGTTAAACAGGAAGAAGAACCCGGACGGTTAAACCCTTCCGCCAGGCTGGCCATCACACCCCCAACTGAGATCGTTGGTCCTGATCCGCCAAACAACCAGTCTTCGAAATCCCATTCCTCCACCGCACCATCAGCCAGGGTATAACCGCCCGGAGAAGGACCGTCGCCGGGATCATCGGGCACGTGGCCATCAACATCCAGGCATCCTTCCACGCAGCCAACCGGGACTTCATCGATATGATGCTGGACTTTGTACTGGTTGAACACCTGCACCAGCCAGGGCCTGTCCGCCACATCCAGGTTGACCCCATCGAGGTCGCTGGTGTACCCCGTATAGTTGTTCGGGTTCTGGGTTTGCACGTACCAGGCGTTTTCGTCCACTATTTTATAGCCGTTGCGGTCGCAGTATTCATAGGGCGGGATGTTTTGCATCCCCAGGTTCTGATAGTCGAGCACAAGCGCCGTGACCTGCAGCATAGGCGATAGTTCGTTCCACCTGGCGTAGAAGGAGATGGCATGGGTCTCCACATGGATTTGCCGCACGTTCGAGTTTCCAGGAACATGGGCCGGGCGATACACCTTGATGGTGTACCCATGTATTTGACAAGTGTACTGATTGGTAAGCTCACCAATTCCTGCACCATCGGGCGCCCTTTCCTGGGTATATGCCCATAATGGTATGCTGATCAACAGACTTGCTGCGATCAGGGTTTTTAGCTTTCGGAGCATGATGTTGTTTTTTTGGTTATAGAAAATACGGATCGGAAGGTGATTACTTCATTCCGGTGTCGGTACCAGGCCGGATATGCAGGCATATTCGGCATAGTATTGTTAAATATACCTATATTTTTATATGTAACCAAATCTTTTAAACAATTGTTCATTCGGTACCGGACACAAGCCGGCGCTGCCGCGGGTCAAACCGGGCGCATAGGCATCAATGCGGGCATTGAGCACAAAGCGATGCAGGCTTTTAAAGGAACGCCGGTCCCTTCCGCCCCGGTCAGAGAGTTGCCGTAGCAAACAATTCATGGCGATAAATTATCTATATTTGGAAAAAACCCTCTTCCCCATGCCCGAAACAAAAGAGATCACCGAGGCGCTGATACGTTTTCGCAACGAACGCGACTGGGAGCAGTACCACAATCCCAAAGACCTGGCCGTGGCCCTTAGTGTGGAAGCCGGGGAGTTGCTCGAGCTTTTTCTTTGGAAGACCGGCGAACAGGCCGACAGGGAAAAGGTGAGGGAAGAGCTGGCCGATGTGTTCGCCTTTGCCTTTTTGATGGCCGAAAAATACGGGTTCGATGTAAAGGAGATTGTGCTCGACAAGATCATTGCCAATGGCAAAAAGTACCCGGTAGACAAGGCCAGGGGTAATGCCCGTAAGTACAGCGAGCTATGATCGTGTATGCTTCCACCAAGGCTGCCTTTGTCGAGGATGTGACCAATGAGAACATCGAGGAGGTGATCCTGGCAAAATACAGGGAAAAACTGAAGCGCAACACCACGGCTTCCGAAATACAATCCTGGCGTGAATCGCTGATGTATATGAACCTGGTGTTGCTCGACCAGGATATCCCCGACGATGCCGGGGTCCTGGTGGAATTCATGATCCCCCAATCCTCATTCCGCGTCGATTTCATCCTGACAGGGATTAACGGCAGTAACGAGGAACAGGTCATCATCATTGAACTCAAGCGCTGGTCCAGTGCCACACTCACCAATAAAGACGGTGTGGTCCGCACCTATTTCAAAGGGGGCATGGCAGAAACCAGCCACCCCTCCTATCAGGCCTGGTCGTATGCTGCATTTTTGAGCAGCTACAACGAGACCATCCATACTGAAGACATCAGCTTGCGACCATGCGCCTACCTGCATAATTACGAAAAAGATTCCCAGATCACCAGTGATTTTTATGAACCCTACTTGAGCAGGGCACCGCTTTTCTTTAAGTCCGACAAACAGCAACTGCGTACATTCATCAAAAAGTACATCAAGCAGGGCGACAGCCGGCAGATCATGTATCGTATCGAAAACGGCCGGATCAGGCCTTCCAAAGCGCTTGCCGACAGCCTTGCCTCGATGCTGAAAGGCAATCGGGAGTTTATCATGATCGACGACCAGAAGCTGGTGTATGAAACCGCACTGGCCGGGGCCAGAGGGGCCAGCGAAGAGCAGAAGAACGTTCTCGTGGTCGAAGGGGGTCCTGGTACAGGGAAATCGGTGGTGGCCATCAATCTGCTTGTGAAGTTGACAAAAATGAGGCTGGTGGCCAAATACGTTACCAAGAACTCTGCACCACGTGCAGTATACCGAGCCATGCTTACGGGCAATATGAAGGGAAGTGATATCAGCTTCCTTTTCGACAGCTCAGGATCCTTCCATGGGGCAGAAGCCAATGCCTTCGATGTATTGGTAGTTGACGAAGCCCATCGCTTGAATGAACGTTCGGGCATTTATAGCAACCTGGGAGAAAACCAGGTCAAGGAACTCATCAACGCCAGCAAGTTCAGTGTCTTCTTTATTGATGAGGACCAAAAGATCAGCACTAAAGACATCGGCAGCATAGACGAGATCCTGAAATGGGCCCGACATTATAATGCAAAAGTCCGGAAAATGGACCTGAGAGCCCAGTTCCGATGCAAGGGATCAAGCGGCTATCTCGCCTGGCTTGACAACACACTTCAGATCAAAGAGACAGCGAATATCTACTTGGGCCAGGACGAATTTGAGTTTGTCATTCTAGACAATCCGGCCGAAATGCGCGACGTCATTTACCAGCTGAACCAAGAAAACAACAAAGCCAGAATGCTTGCCGGTTACTGCTGGAACTGGGAGAGTAAAAAGAATAAGAATGTGTACGATATTGCATTTGAGAAGTTCGGGTTCAGGCATCGCTGGAACCTGGCCAGCGACGGAATGGGATGGATCATAAGCCCGGATTCGGTGAAAGAGATCGGGTGCATACATACCAGCCAAGGCCTTGAACTGGACCATGTGGGGGTGATCGTTGGAAAAGACCTGGTGGTGCGCAACGGCAAGATCGTTACAGATTTCAACGAAAGGGCAAAAACAGATAAATCACTTAGCGGCATCGTACAGATGCATCGGCAGGATCCGGAAAATGCCACTGCATTGGCCAACATATTGATTAAAAACACTTACCGCACCCTGCTTACTCGCGGTATGCAAAGTTGTTATGTTTATTTCGTTGATGATGAAACCCGGGAATTTTTCGAAGACAGGATGGGCGAACAGTGAGGACTAAAAAAAGCCGATCTCAGAACCTCAGGGATACTCCGGCGGATGCGAAGTGGAACATGGCAAAATTATAGACCTCCGATACATCGGCGCCTCCTTCAAGCAGGCGATACCCGGCCCGGACCACGAAGTGGTTTCCAATCTGTCTTCCCAGGCCAGCGTAGATGTCAAAAGCCCTTCCCGGCCCCCCGGCAAGCCCGTCGGCCTCGAAGGTCCCCAGCCATTGACCGGAGCGGTATGAGGCAAACAGGTGCAGCAGGGGAACAAAACCCAAATCGTCCTTTGTGCCGGTCAGGGACCCGCTGCTCAGGCGCACCCTGGCGTCCCTGATCTTGGCCGTAAATCCAGCTCCGTATTGCAGATCCCGGTCGGGGGCGGTAAACAGCCTCAGGTAGGTAAGCCGGTAGCTGTTGAACTTGTACAAGGCCTTCACATCCTGTGCCTGTTCAAAATCCACACCGGCAAAACGGATATCGAAGGGGATGACCGAGGCATAATTTACCGAAAGCGGGGCGTAGAGCACCATCAGGCGGTTTTTTCCCGAAAAGGTGCGTTCCAGCCGTATCCGGAGGGGAAAGACCGCCCCCTCGGTGTCAAAATCATCGGTAAGGTCGAAGCGGGTGCCTGTTTCGTTGGGGATGCCCACCTGGTTATAGGTCTGAAAAGGCAGACCGGTTTCCATGCGCACACCCCACTGAGCATAGAGGTCTCCGCCTGCAGTGAGTACCGCAATACAAAGCACTAATAAGGGAACTCCTGAAAGCAAGCTGCATGGGCCTGCCGAACGTTTTGAGGGGGTTGTTTGGTGGGGCGTCATGAAGTTGTTTTTTTAAGGCTGTCAGGGCCAGGGTGGCCTTCTGAACTTATGTTGGCTCAAATGTACGGAAAATTTAGCCACGTCGCCCATAGAGCATCGGTTCCCCTTGCCCGCCTTGGCTGCAATTCCTATCTTTACAGGTTTAAGACCGGGGCCATGATCAATACCCTTTCCGTATTCTGTGGCTCGGGCCGGGGGACCGACCCGGCCTTTGGGCAGGCCGCCCGCCTGCTGGGGCGCACCCTGGCCTCAAGGGGCATCACCCTGGTGTTTGGGGGCTCGAAGGTAGGGCTGATGGAAGAACTGTCGGATGCGGCCCTTGAGGCCGGGGGTCAGGTGGTGGGCGTGATGCCCCGCTTTCTGCACCGCAAGGGCATCGGCCATCCGGGGCTTACCCGGATGATCCTGGTCGATACCATGCACCAGCGCAAGATGCGCATGAGTGAGCTCTGCGACGGCATCATAGCCCTGCCCGGAGGCTTCGGCACCCTAGACGAATGCTTCGAAATGATCACCTGGGCCCAGCTCGGCATCCACCATAAGCCCATCGGGCTGCTCAATGTACAGGGCTTTTACGACCCGGTGCTGGCTATGGCCGACAAGATGGTGGAACAGGGGTTTTTGAAACTCATTCATCGAAACATGCTCATTGTCACCCAACAGGTCGGCCGGTTGCTGGAGCGGATGAACCAGTATGTGCCCCCCTCGACAGAAAAGTGGATCCGCTGAAACGGCAAGCAAGATCGATGAGCCCGGGGATGGAGATTCCGGTAAATAGTTCCTGAATGTATCTACATTTTTTACTATATTTCTCCTGTAAAAAACGCCAGCATTTTGTCTGAAAATTTACAACATGCTGGCGTACAGGAGAAACCGCTTCCCTTTCAGTAGTTTTTTTCATTTGGCAGTGTGTAATTTCGAACGAAAAAAAACATGTATATTTGTGTAAGCATGCAATGCAGGGGCATCCCCCCTGCCCGGTAAAAACCCCTTATGCATAAGAACAGCAGGAACCACTTTCGTTTTTCCCTTTTGCTGTTGGTGGTGTTTGGCAGCTACCTGCTGCCCGAACACTACCTGAAACACTTCCACCCCCACGATCACCCCGATTGCAGCCATCATTGCTGCCACCATGCAGCGGCAACCACCCACGTGGCCGAAACCGGAGATCGCTGCGACAACGAAAAAGACTTCTTTTATCCGCCGCTGCCCAAATCGGCAGGGCTTTGTCTGCGGCTGATCCCCTTGGGCAGGCTGCCCGCTAAGGATCTGCCCTCCACACCCGTACTTTCCATCCTTTCGAAACCGCCCAGGCCCCCGCCTGCCTTTTCCTGAACCACCGGTTGTTGCTGTTGGTCAACAGCCCGCTGCCCATAAGGGCATCCGGGGAATTCATCCTATGGCCCGGTCAAACGGGGCCGGGTCCTTTTTGCCGTGCATGCCGTCAAAAAGCATGCAGTTGGGCGGCGACTATTTATGTACTTATTGGGAATGAGGCACTGGAATTCGATTGTTTTGCTGGCGTTGCTTTTTCTCACCCTTTTCCGGGCGCAGGCCCTTGGCGAAGGCCGTGAGGTGTTTGCAGACATTGGCGGGGTGGTTACCGGCCCACAGGGGGAACCCCTGTCCGGAGCCACGGTGGTGGTGGTGGAACTCAGCGTATGGACCACCACCGGTCAGGATGGCCGTTTTGTGTTCAGGGGGCTGAAGCCAGGAACCTACCATCTGGACGTGTTCATGATGGGGTATGCCGGCGTCACCCGCAAAACCGGGCTCACAGAACAGGGAACCTCTGTGCGCATCAGCCTGAAAGACTCCCCCCTGCAACTCGATGAGGCCGTGGTAACGGCCACCCGCAGCGGTGTCATGGAAAGGGAGGCCTCCCTGAACATCGCCCAGGTGCACCGCAGCTATTTGTCCGAAAACCCGGGTATGACCCTGTCCCAGTCGCTGAAGCGCATACCCGGCCTGCAATCGATGGACGCCGGAACAGCTGTTTCCAAGCCGGTGATCAGGGGGTTGGGGTTTAACCGCATCGTGGTGGCCGAAAACAACCTCAAGCAGCAGGGCCAGCAATGGGGGGCCGACCACGGACTCGAGATAGACCCCTTCTCGATCGAGCGCATCGAAGTGACCAAGGGGCCTGCCGCCCTGATGTTCGGAAGCGATGCCATTGGCGGGGCGATCAACATCAACCCCCCGGCCCTGCCCCAGGAAGACGGATTGGAATCCGAGACCCAGCTTACAGGCCGCAGCAACAACCGGCTTTGGGGCTTTTCGCAGCTGCTGCTGCTCAGCCGCAACGGTCGGTTTGTCCGGGCCAGGGCCAGCCTTCGCGACTATGCCGATTACAGGGTGCCTGCCGACAGCTTCACTTACAACAACTGGGTCATGCCCATCGAAAACAAGCACCTGGTGAACACCGGCGGCCGCGACCGCAGCGGATCGGTGGCGGCAGGGGTGCGCAAGGAATGGGGCGTCAGCACCCTTAGCCTGAGCAGCTACAACCAGTTGATCGGGTTCTTCCCGGGCGCGCACGGCATTCCCGACCCCTCGACGCTGACCGGGGTCGAGGGCCGCCGAAGGCCGGGCTATCCGAGGCAGAAGATCAATCATTTCAAGGCCATGTCGAACACCATGCTGCTGCTGGGCGGGCCCTGGCTCGAGATCGACCTGGGTTACCAGCAGAACCACCGCCGGGAATTCAACCCTCCGCATGTGCACGGGGCCGGCCCCCTGCCAGAAAGCGACCTGGAGCTCGAACTAAGGCTGCATACCCTGTCGGCTAACCTGAAAATGCATCACGACACCGGCCCCGGGAATTCCTGGTTGTTGGGCCTTGCTGGCAATTACCAACGAAATACCCACGGCGGATATGCTTTTTTGCTGCCCGCATTCAGCTACGCCGACGCTGGAGCATTTGCCCTGTACCGGCTGAGCCTTTCACAAAGCCTGATGGTCCATACCGGGGTTCGCGCCGACATGGCCGGGGTTGATATCGAGGGCTATTTGGAACCTGTTTGGGAAGATGCCCAAACCATTGCCCATTACCGCGAACGCAGCCCCCGTCTAAAGGCCATGTATGCAAACGCCACCGGCCAACTGGGGGTTTCCTGGTGCCCGTCCGGGGGCTGGAACATCAAGGCCAACCTGGGCAGTAGTTACCGCAATCCCACCCCGGTAGAGTTGTCGGCCAACGGGATGCACCACGGTTCGCTACGCCACGAAAAAGGTGATCCCGACCTGGATTCGGAAAGGGCCCTCCAACTTGATGCCAGCCTGGTGCTCGACCGCCGAACTTTATACCTTGCCCTGAGTCCCTTTGTGAATTATTTTACCAACTACCTCTTCCTGAACCCCACCGGGCGTTTTTCGTCGCTGCCGGGCGCAGGGCAGGTATACCGTTTTTCGCAGGCCAGGGCCCTTCACCTGGGGGGCGAAGTGTTCGGGCAGTGGGAGGTGTCTCCTGCCCTGCAGGCCACTCTGGGCGGTGAATGGGTGTGGGCACAAAACCTCGGCAGCCAGTACCCCCTGCCCTTCACCCCCCCGGCTGTACTAACGGCCGGGCTCACCTACCGGCCGCAGTGGTTGTTTTTGCAGCCGGTGAACACCCGGTTGCTGGCCGGTATCCGGAAGGCTGCCCCCCAGCACCGGGTTGCCCGAAACGAACCCGCCACCCAGGGCTACACCCTGTTCGACCTGGGGGTGATCGCCCATATTCCATGGGGGGCTACCCGGCTTACGTTGAGCCTGAACATTCAAAATCTGTTCGACACCCGTTACCAGGATCACCTGAGCTTTTACCGGAAACTGGAACTCCCCGAGCCGGGCAGGAACCTGCAGCTGGGAATACGCATCCCCTTGAGCATGCATCTTTTTAATGAACAATAATAACCCAAATCAATCAGATAATGAAAAAGTCAAAGAAACCGATCTTCATTTTGAGTATACTGGGGCTGCTGATCACGGCCTGCAACGACGACAACGACATCGATACCAACCCTCCTCAAATCGAAGTGGAATCGCCCCACGACGGGCAGCATGTCCATCCGGGCGAGATCATTCATTTTGATGCCGAATTTTCGGACAATGTCGGGCTGGGGCAGTTTAAGATCGACATCCATTATGGCGGCGACCACAGCCACAAAGGCGCGTTTGCCGATGAGCCGAAATGGAGCTGGGAACATATTGGCGATCTGTCGGGCCGCAACCGGCATGTACACCTGGACATTGAGGTTCCCGACAGCATCCACGACGGCAAATACCACATGCTGGTGTACTGTACCGACCAGGCCGGCAATGAATCGTGGACGGCCCTAACAATCTATATAGAGGACGACGACCACTAAACGACCGAGCCGGCAGCTGTGGGGCCTGCGTAAAAAATCAAGGCCGGTTAGCCGGCGCGAACCTTTAGTAAGCAGGCCAGGGGGCAGGAAGACAGAGGACAGAAGACGGAGGACAGAAGACAGAAGACAGAAGACGGAGGACAGAAGACAGAAGACAGAAGACAGAGGACGGAGGACAGAAAGACGATGGAACGACAGAACGAATGAACGAATGAACGAATGAACGAAAAAGTTTAAGAGTTGAAAAGTTGAAAAGTTTAATGGCTGAAAATCAAACTATTAAACTATTAAACTATTAAACTATTAAACCATTAAACCCATTAAACTCTTAAACTTTTAAACCTCCTGGGGTTTTCCCGGGTTTTAACTGTCTCATTGCCTGAGAGAAAACGCG
>PWJC01000068.1 GCA_003560165.1 Bacteroidales bacterium | reverse complement strand
GCGAAGAGTTTCATCCTATCACGAACAGTCACAGACCAGCGGCTGCGTGAGGCCGGATACGTTTTCTTATCGGAACATTATAAAGTGGTAAGAGTTGTTTATTAAGGAACCGCCGTATACGGGAACCGTACGTACGGTGGTGTGAGAGGTCGGAAAACAAAGTAGGAGAAAAACTACTTTGTTTTCCTCCTACTCGATTTTATCCCTGCGCCAACGGCAGCCCCCTGTCTATGGCCTGATGCGAAATAATTGCCCGCATTGGCCGTTAAACAGAAGAACACACGAAACGGGATGATAAGGAAGGTCAAACGCATCGTTGCGCTCCTGATGCTGATGGCGGCATTGGCAGCCGGTTTTTTCCTTGCTGCGGTTTACACCGGGGCGTTCGGGCCACTGCAAAGCCGGGCTGATCTGCTGGACATTCAACATGCCCGGGCCAGCCTGGTATATTCGGAAGACGCAGAGATCATTGGCAGATTCTTTGCCGAAAACCGGACTGCCGTCAAACACGAACAGCTCCCTCCCCATTTGCTGGATGCCCTGATTGCCACAGAAGACGCCAGGTTTTATCGTCACAGGGGCATCGATCTCCGAAGCCTGGGCCGGGTATTGTTCAAAACCATATTGCTCAACAGGACGGAGGCTGGTGGGGGCAGCACCATTACCCAGCAGCTGGCCAAAAACCTGTTTGGAAGGCAGGGCCGGGGGGCGTTGGGCCTGGCCGGGGGTAAGGCAAGGGAATTCATTATGGCCAGGCGCATTGAAAAGGTATTCGACAAGGATACCATCATTACGCTTTACCTGAACATTGTTCCCTTTGGCGAGAACGTATTTGGTATTGAAGCGGCTGCCCGCCGTTTTTTCAGGAAGCCGGCGGAAGAGCTTTCTGCAGAGGAAGCCGCCTTGTTGGTGGGCATGCTGAAGGCCAACACCTTCTACAACCCGAGGCTCTTCCCTCAGCGGGCCCTTGGCCGCAGGAATGTGGTGATCGGCCGGATGGAAGTCATGGGCTGCCTCACCTCTGCCCAGGCCGACTCCCTGCGCAGCCTCCCCCTCGCCCTGGCTTATGAAGGGGACAGGGCTGAAAACCAGGCAGGCTATTTCCTTGCCAGGGTCAGGCAGGAAACGCACCAGCTCCTCGACAGCATTCAACACCTGACAGGCACCGTGTGGGATCTGGAAACCTCCGGGCTGGAAATTCATACCACCCTGAACCTCCCCTTGCAGCAACATACCGTCCGTTCATTCGGGGAACATCTGGGCAGGATGCAGCGGATCCTTGACGACCAATACCGCAGTCCGGCCGCCAGGGCTGCTCTTAAAGAGATCGTGACCGCAGAGTTGAAACGCACTGGCCTGGATGCAAGGGCAGGGGAGAAGAGAAGGCAATGGATCTTTGACTGGAAGGGGCCCTATGCCGATACCCTGACTGTAGCCGACAGCCTCAGGAAAGCATTGTCTCTGATCCACGCGGGTTTGCTGGCCATAGACCCCCATTCGGGCGCAGTGAGGGCTTATGTGGGGGGCATCGATCACCCTACCCACCCATACGATCAGGTCCATGCCAGGCGGCAACTGGCCTCGGCCTTTAAGCCCCTGCTATACGCGGCGGCCTTGGAAGAGGGCATCAGACCCTGCAGTTATTTTGACAACGACTCAGTCGTCATTACCGATTTTACAGGATACAGCCCCACCAATCACGACCGCAGCTACGGGGGGATGTATTCCATGGCCGGGGCCCTGTCGCATTCGATGAACATTCCCACATTCCATGTGTTCCTGCAAACCGGCTTTGCCCCGGTAAACGACTTGTGGACCCGGATGGGATTTTCTTTCCCCCTTTCGAACAGGCCTTCGCTGGCCATGGGCACGGCCGAAGCCAGTATTTTCGAACTGACGGTGGCCTATGCCGCATTTGCCAACGGAGGCTTCCTTGTGGAGCCCTACCTGGTAGAATCCATTACCGGTCCCGGTGGTGAACTCATCTTCCGGCGGGAACCTCCTGAAACGAAAACCAGGCTGGTATCCGGAAATACCAGCCTGCTCATAAGGGCCATGCTCGAGAAGGCAGTAAATAATGGAACGGCAGCTTCCATCCGCAACCGCTATGGGGTGGATCTGCCCCTGGCCGGAAAAACAGGGACCTCCCAGCGGTATGCCGATGCCTGGTTTGCCGCCTTTGGCAGCGACCTGGTGATGGTGAGCCGGGCAGGGGCCTCTCTTCCGTCGGTCCGTTTCCAATACGGTGGGCATGGCTCGGGCAGCGCTCTGGCTTTACCCCTGCTGGCCCTTAGTCTTCAGAAGCTGCAACAAGACCACGAGCTGCGGCATCGTTTCTTTTCTTCTTTCCCCCCATTGCCCACGTCCCTGGCAACTTCGCTCGAATGTCCCGATTTCAGGGAGAAAAGCCGTCTGGAGAATTTCATCAATCGCTTTCGCGACACCAGGGTGACTTTTGAGCAGGACAGCGGATCTTTGCCCAGGGAATCCCTTTTTCGGAGGATATTCCGGCGCAGGTAAGGAAGAGGGGGTTGCCGGGTAGCGGAAGCTTCAGGGTTTCTTCATCGTCTCCATCATGGAAGCCGCATTGCCGGGTGTTTTCGTAAACCTGCTGACTGCCACCGTGATTGCAAAGGCCACAACGAAGCCGGGAATGAGTTCATACATCATGGCCTCCAGGACAGGTATGCGGTTCCAGGCAATCACGGTCAATGCACCCGACACCATGCCGCTGATCACTCCCGCCCTGGTGGTGCCTTTCCAGTACAGGGCCAGGATGGAGGTGGGGCCGAAGGCGGCGCCCAGGCCGGCCCATGCGAACAAAACCAGCCAGAATACCAGTTTTTCGGCGATCAGCCCCAGGAATAATGCCAGCAGCACCATCACGACCACCATCAAGCGGCTGAGCAATACCAGCCGTTTTTGGGGCACAACCCGGTGGCGATGAATCAGTTTTTCGTAAATGTCGCGCACCAGGGCAGAGGCGGCCACAAGCAGCTGCGAATCGGCCGTCGACATAATGGCGGCAAAGATGCTGGCAATCACTACCCCGAACATAACGGGATGAAGATGCTGGCTGGCCAGCATTGGATATACGTTTTCGGGGTCGCCGCCTGGCAGCAGGCCGGCGTCAGGAAAATAGAGGCGGCCAAGCATGCCCGTCACGATGGCCCCGAGACCCATGACCACATTTGCCGCGGTACCGACCATGGCAACGGTTTTCAGCTTTGCCGGGTCTTTGATCGACATGTAGCGGGCAATGATGTGTGGGTTTCCGGGCGAGCCCAGCCCGATTCCCAGAAAGCCTGCCAGGGCCCCTGCACCCAGGGCAAAGGGGTTGAAAAACTGTCCTGCCGACAGGGCCGAGGCCTGGGAATAAAACGCCATGGGACCGCCCAGGTGGGCAATGGCCATCACGGGCAATACCACGAGTGCCACCATCATGAACAGGCCCTGTATGGTATCGGTGAGGCTGACGGCCAGGAAGCCTCCCACCATGGTATAGAACAAAACAATGAGGGTGGTCAGCAGTATTCCCTGTGTTTCGCTGAAGTTGAAGCTCGACTGGAAGGCCTTTCCCCCGGCCACAAACTGGGCCGACACATAGGCGATCATGAATGCGATGATCACGGCCACGACCACCATGCGCAGCCGGCCATCGCGGTCACTGAAGCGTTCGGCAAAGAAATCGGGTACGGTAATACAGTCGTGCGTCTCGCTGAAGCGCCTGATGCGGGGGGCATAATGGAAAAACAGGAAGAACTCCACCAGGGTATAGCCCAATACGGCCCACAAGGCCGAAAACCCAATTACATAAGACATGCCGGTGACCCCGAGCAACAGCCAGGCGCTGCGGCCGCTCACAACGGCCGACAATGCCACCACCAGCATGCCCATTTTCCGCCCGCCGATAAAATAGTTCGATATATCCCGGGAGGAAAACCTGGCTGCGTATATGCCGACCAGGATGATCAGCAGCAAATAGCCGGCAAAAGCCCAAACAGCCGTTTGGCCGGTTTTCAGGGCAAGGGATTGCACTTCGTCCATCAGCCTAAATTCAAGTTGTCAGGGGCAGGAGGCAAACCTACAGGATTCTGCCAACTTATGCAAGGGCCAGGTTTTATTTTTGCCCTGTGGGCGGGATAAAAAATTAAAAAATAAAGAAAAGGGCTACCCCGCCCACACTGATCACCGCCCCCAGGAATTCCTTCCAGCTGATTGTGTGACGGTAGATCAGGAAGGTGGCCGGAAGGATGAGGATGGGGGAGATCGACATGATGGTGGAAGCTATCCCGGTGGCGGTATTCTGCACCGCGATCAGGGAAGCGGATACCCCCAGAAAGGGCCCGAAAGTGGCCCCGAGGAGCATCAGCAACAAGGCCCTGCGATGCCGGAAAGCCCGGTTTACGGCCAGCCACTTGCGGAAAAAATGGATAACGATCGCAAATCCTGCAATACCGGCCATTACCCTGATCTGTGTGGCCGAAAAGGCATCGTACTCCTGCATGCCGAATTTGCTCAGCACCAGTCCGGTCGCCTGCCCGGCCGCACCCAGGAGGGCAAACACCACCCCCTGTATAGGTATCTGTTCCAGGGGAGTGAGTTGTTTTTTTCTTTCCCTGTGTTTGTGGAAGATCACCAGGGCAATGCCCGACAGGGTCAGCAGCATGCCTGCCATATGGACAGGAGC
Source organism: Bacteroidales bacterium (assembly GCA_003560165.1). Classification (GTDB taxonomy): domain Bacteria; phylum Bacteroidota; class Bacteroidia; order Bacteroidales; family UBA7960; genus PUPG01. Next base: position 5,888 of record PWJC01000068.1, on the reverse strand, counting down.
GAGGGTTTCGCCCATCAGCATCCAGCCCACAAAGGCCGCTATCGGTGGCACCAGGGTCATGATCAGCAGGGAGAGCCGTGAACCGATCACCGTAAATGCCTTGAACAGGAAGAGATCTCCGATGACAAAGCCGACCAGGCCCGATAAAGCCAGCCAGAACCAGTTGAAGGCTGAGGCATCGGAAGGGAAGAAATACCCTCGTCTGGCCCAGGAGAACAAGCTCAGCAGCACCAGGGCCATGACCAGGCGGATGATATTGACAGGAACCGAACCAACTTTTCTGCTGGCCGATTCGAACGAAATGGCCGTGACGGTCCAGCACAATGCGGTGAACAATGCGGCGAATTCGCCGATCCTGGCTTCCATGGGTCACTGGTTTTGGATGCCAAAGGTAAGTGATTTCTTTGAAGCCTTCGGGGCCGCTCTGTTTTTGCCCGTTTGATAAATTTCTGTTAATTCGGTAGAAGTGCAAGCTACTTTGATGTATCTTTGTGCCGGATTTATCTTCATTAAAACAAAAAAAAATGAACAACCGATTATTGATCTTGGTTGCAGGCCTGCTGATGATGGCCTGCGGCACACAAACAGAGCACCAGGCCGGGGGCGTAGTCGAAACTTCGGAGATTGCCCAACTGGTAGCCGATCCCCTCCATTATGAAGGGACCGTGGTTCGTTTTGAAGGCGTCATCAGCCACATCTGCCGCCACAGTGGCGACAAGATGCGGGTGGTCCAGGCCGGCGACGAGACTTACAGCATGCAGGTCATGCTGGGCGAGCACATGAACCGTTTTGATGTGGAGGACGAAGGCCGGGAGGTCATGGTGTTGGGCACCCTGAAAACCCAGGTGACCAACCTGGATGAGCTGGATGCCGATCACGAGCATGAACACGACGAAGACGGGCATGCCTGCGAGTCGACAGAGCAGGCCATCAGGCTGCTTGCCGAAAAAGGGATTGACCCCGATATCAGGCCCTATGTGGAACTTCAGGCCTTTGAGCTAAGGTAATCCGGCACACAAGCCAATTTACTGCCGGGAACCCGTGTTTTCGGCAGTTTTTTTTGCCGGCAAATTTTTTTGCTATGAAGATCCGGAAATTGAACCGCGCTGTTCACCGCGACCTGGGGTATTTCTTCTTTGGCATGTGCATCATTTACGGACTGTCGGGCATTGCCCTGAACCACCGCCATCAGTGGAATCCCAATTACATCATCACCCAGGACAGCTTCCTGCTTAGGTTGCCCGAAGAGGAGGTGAACGGCAACCGCGAAAAGGCCATGCATTTTCTGGAGCAGATCGGCAGGGAAGATGAGTTCAGGACCGCCCTGCCCAGTGGCGAAAGTTTGCGTATTTTCATCAGGCACGGAAGCATCACCGTCAATTTGCAGACAGGGCGGGCCGACCTGGAAACCATACGCCCCCGTCCCGTATTCCGCCAGGTCAATTTTTTGCATTACAATACCCCCCGCCGTCTCTGGACATGGTTTTCCGACCTCTATGCGGCCGGGCTCATTGCCCTGGCGTTTACCGGGCTGTTTATCATCAGGGGGAAAAACGGGATCAGGGGCCGGGGGGCCTGGCTGGTCTCAGCCGGCATCCTTATTCCCCTTGTTTTTCTAATCCTTTACTTCAGCTCCTGATCGGTTTTGTGAAATTTCAGCCCGCTCATCTGCGAAAGCTCGTTGATGCTGACAAAGATTTCCTTGGCCTGCGGTCCGGAAACCTTCGACAGGCCCAGAAAATCATTTCGCACCCTGTTCATCAGGGCGATATCGGGCTGCTGATCGCGCATACTGGCCATGATCAGGGTAGCCAGCGCCGTTCGCAGCTGGTTGGCTTTTATGCGCCGGCTGTTTTTGGAATACCGGGAGGGGTGGATGTGGATGTAATATTCGCTTGGGTTTTCGTTTTTTCGCAGGGTCCAGTCCGACCCGTCGGAAATGCTGATCTGCCAGAATGACTGGGGTGAACTGTCGATCCACCGGAAATAATCATCGCGGTTGTAGGCATTGTAGGCCTGAAGGATCCGGATCAGTTCGTTGGCGATCTCGGAGGGTTCCAGCGGACCGGTGTACATGTCGAACAGCGATTCGCCGAGCATTTTCAATTTTGCCGCCAGCAAGGGGAAGCGATCCTCCGGCCTTTGTGCCCAGGTCTGTATCATAAAACACAGGAAGCCGGCATGGTGCTTCCAGCCGTTGAACATAACGGGGGGAGGAACACAACTCTTGCCTTTATGGTATGGTGGCTGCGGCTTCATAGCACTGAATTTTTACAAAGATACAGTCATTGAGCGAAAAAACCCGAATACTTTCTGCACTTGGCAAGGCATTTTTTCGGACATTTGCAGTGAAAAGCCAGCAAGGACCACATGAGCGACGATAAAAAGATCATCTTTTCCATGGTGGGGGTAAGCAAAAGTTTCCCCCCCGCCGGCAAACAGGTACTTAAAGACATCTACCTTTCCTTCTATTATGGTGCCAAAATCGGCATTATCGGCCTGAACGGATCTGGGAAGTCTACCCTGATGCGCATTATCGCAGGAGAGGAGAGATCTTTCCAGGGTGATGTGGTTTTTTCGCCGGGATACCGGGTGGGCCACCTTCCGCAGGAACCGGTACTGGACAAAACCAAAACGGTAAGGGAAATTGTGGAAGAGGGGGTGCAGGAGGTAGTGAACCTGCTCAAAGAATACGATGAGGTGAACATGAAGTTTGCCGAACCCATGGACGAAGAAGCAATGAACCGCCTCATTGCCAGGCAGGGAGAACTCTCCGACCTCATCGAACAGCACGGGGCATGGGAACTTGACAGCAAGCTGGCCCGTGCCATGGATGCACTGCGCTGCCCGGAACCCGATGAACCGGTGGCCAATCTGAGCGGCGGGGAGTTGAGGAGGGTGTCCCTGTGCAGGTTGTTGCTGAAAGAACCCGACATCCTCTTGCTGGATGAACCCACCAACCACCTGGACGCCGAAAGCGTCGAATGGTTGGAGCAGCACCTCAAACAATACAAAGGCACCGTGATCGCCATTACCCACGACCGCTATTTTCTCGATAATGTGGCCGGGTGGATCCTTGAACTCGACAGGGGCGAAGGCATTCCGTGGAAGGGGAATTATTCCTCGTGGCTGGAGCAGAAAACCAGGCGGCTGGAAATGGAGGAAAAATCGGAGAGCAAACGCCGTAAAACCCTCGAACGCGAACTGGAATGGGTGCGAATGACGCCCAAGGGCAGGAGGGCCAGGGGCAAGGCCAGGCTTTCTGCCTATGAGAAACTCCTGGGCGAGGATGTCAAACAAAAAGAAGAGCGACTGGAGATCTTTATTCCCAATGGTCCCAGGCTCGGCAGCAAGGTCGTTGAAGCCGAAGGGATCAGTAAGGCCTTTGGCAACAAACTCCTGTTCGAAGACCTGAGTTTTTCCTTGCCACCGGCAGGGATTGTGGGCATCATTGGCCCCAACGGTGCCGGGAAAACCACTCTGTTCCGCATGATGATGGGGCATCAGCAACCCGACAGCGGCCGTTTTCGCATCGGAGAGACCGTCAGCCTGGGTTATGTTGATCAGGCCCATGCCGGCATCGATTTCGACAAAAGCGTGTGGGAAGTGATCTCGGGAGGCAACGAACTTATCGAACTTGGGGGGCGGCAGATGAACAGCCGCGCCTACGTGGCCAGGTTCAACTTTACCGGGGCCGACCAGGGCAAGAAATGCGGTGTGCTGTCGGGGGGCGAAAGAAACCGTCTGCATCTGGCCATGACCCTCAGAAGCGAGGCCAACGTATTGCTGCTGGATGAGCCCACCAACGATATCGATGTCAATACCCTCAGGGCCCTGGAGGAAGGTCTGGAGCATTTTGCGGGTTGTGCGGTGATCATCACCCACGACCGGTGGTTTCTCGACAGGGTGGCCACCCACATCCTTGCCTTTGAGGGCGATTCGCAGGTTACGTATTTTGAGGGCGACTATTCGTCTTACGAGGAAAACAGAAGAAAAAGGATGGGGGCGACGGCGCCCAAACGGATTAAATACCGCAAACTGAAAGTAGATTAAACAGTGGGAATTAAACCATAATACCATGACTGATGTCGCTCAATTAAAACAAATAGCCACACAGATACGCAGGGACGTATTGCGTATGGTCCACGGTGCCCAGTCGGGGCACCCCGGGGGTCCACTGGGTTGTGCGGAACTCTTTGCCGCCCTGTACTTCAGGGTTCTTCGCCACGATTCCGGACATTTTACCATTGAAGACAGGGGCGAAGACCTGTTCTTTCTCTCCAACGGGCATCTTTCGGCCGGCTGGTACAGTGCCTTGTCGCGCAGCGGGTATTTCGACACCGGCGAACTGGGGTCTTTCCGCAAGATCGATTCGAGGTTGCAGGGTCATCCCGCCACCGAAGAGGGGCTGCCTGGCATCCGGGTGGCCAGCGGCTCACTCGGTCAGGGCCTGAGTGTGGCCATCGGGGCTGCCCTGGCTAAAAAACTGAATGGCGACACCCGCCTTGTCTATTGCCTGATGGGCGACGGGGAGCAACAGGAGGGGCAGATCTGGGAAGCTGCCATGTATGCCGGGTCCAGGGGCACAGATAACCTCATCGGCATCGTTGACCACAACGGGCAGCAGATCGATGGCGCAGTAGACGATGTCCTTCCCCTTGGCGACCTGAAAGCAAAATACGAAGCCTTCGGCTGGCAGGTGCTTGAAGTCAACGGCAACCACATGGAGGATTTGCTCGGGACCCTGGCCCAGGCCAGGTCAAAATGCGGGCACGGACAACCCATGGTAATTCTGATGCAGACCGAAATGGGGCAGGGGGTGGATTTTATGACGGGCACCCACGAATGGCACGGCAAGCCCCCCAACGACGAACAGTTTACCAGGGCCATGGCCGGGCTTGAAGAAACCTTGGGTGATTATTGATTGGAGCATAAAACCCTATAAAACAACAAGATGAGCATGCGAGAATATAAGTTTGAGGAAAAGAAAGATACCCGCTCTGGCTTTGGCCTGGGCCTGCTCGACATTGGCCGCTCCAATCCCGACGTGGTCGCCTTGTGTGCCGACCTGACCGGCTCTCTGAAAATGGATGCCTTCAAAAAGGAGTTTCCGGAGCGTTTTTTCCAGGTGGGCATTGCGGAGGCTAATATGATGGGCATTGCCGCCGGACTGACCATTGGGGGGAAGATCCCGTTTACCGGCACCTTTGCCAATTTCAGCACAGGCAGGGTGTACGACCAGATCAGGCAGTCCATTGCCTATTCGGGGAAGAATGTCAAGATATGTGCCTCCCATGCCGGGATCACCCTGGGCGAAGACGGGGCCACGCATCAAAACCTGGAAGACATCGGCATGATGCGGATGCTTCCGCATATGACGGTGGTTGTTCCCTGCGACCACAACCAGACCCGTGCGGCAACCCGGGCCGTGGCAGAACATGAAGGTCCTGTATACCTGCGCTTTGGCCGGCCCAAGGTGCCTAATTTTACGGATCCTGACGAGCCCTTCACCATCGGCAGGGCCATTGTACTCAACGAAGGTACCGATGTCAGTATATTTGCCACCGGCCATCTGGTATGGGAAGCCCTGGAAGCCGGGAAGGAATTGTTCAGGCGCGGGATCAGGGCAGAAATAATAAATATCCACACCATTAAACCTTTGGATACCGAAAGCATCTTACAATCAGTAAGGAAAACAGGATGTGCCGTTACTGCCGAGGAACACCAGCTTCACGGGGGGCTGGGGGAGGCCCTGTCCCATGTGTTGGCCGTGAACCTGCCCAGGCCGCTGCAGATGGTGGCCGTAAAGGACCGTTTCGGCGAAAGCGGCAAGCCTGCCGAACTGATGAAAAAATACGGCCTCACCGCATCCGACGTGGTGGAGGCAG
>PWJC01000074.1 GCA_003560165.1 Bacteroidales bacterium | reverse complement strand
GCCGAGTTGTCGAGGTAAATCATCTGGCTCATGGAATTAGGGGATTTTACTGCAACGTCCTCACAAAAATAGCATGCAACTCCTTATGGCAAAACCAGGGCGTCGGATACAACCTCAGCAATGGTTTTGATGTGTACATTCAGTTTGTAGGCAATGTTGATCTGGGTGAGCTGATCGACACAATTATGGCAAGGGGCTACAACAACGCCGGCCCCTGTTTTGCGTATCTGTTCGGCTTTGATCTCAGCGATTTTCAGCCTCCTTTCGTTGTACTCTCCCATGGCCAGCTGCCCGCCGCCACCGCCACAGCAGTAATTATCGATGCCATGCGGGGTCATCTCGACAAAGCGCTTTACCGTGTTCTCGAGGATATACCGCTGCTCACGGCAGATGCCGCCCATCCTGACCAGGTTGCAGGGGTCGTGCAGTGTGTAGGTTTCGGGGTTTAATTCGCAGTCGGTACGGATCCTTCCCTGTTTGAGGTAATCGGCGATCAGTTCGACCGAAGTGATGGTTTCGGGGAAGCCGGTGCCAACGTAATTGGGCGCTTCCCAGCGGTTGGCCCGTGCGCCGTGGCCGCATTCGGCCAATACCAGTTTTCCGGCCTTCATGTTGTCCATTTCGGAGAGCATCCTGTCTGCAATGGTTTTTGCCTGATCGGGCTTGCCCGAAAAAAATGCGTAATTGGTTACGTCGTACATTTGGGTCGACAGGGTCCAGCTTTCCCCGGCCGCGTAAAATATCTTGGCCATGGCAGCAATCGAAAGGGGAAAAAACTTGGGTTCTCTGGGGTTAAGGGTATAGAGCACAGCAGCTCCCGGCTGGTTCACCGGAATGCGGGCATCTGGGTCGTCCAGCTCATCGCGGAGTTCTTCTTCCATCCACTCAAGGGTGTCCAACAGTTCCTCCTCGGGTATGGCCATGTTATTTCCCGTTTCAAGGGCGGCATCGACGGTGGCCTGCAGAGAGGGCGGAACAAAACCCATACGTGCGAGCATTTCCCTGCCCTTTCTCACAATGTATTCGATGTCGACCCCCACAGAGCAATGTGCAACGCAACGACCGCACATGGTACAGGCCCCAAAAAGTACGTCGGTCATCTCTTTCACGTTGTCGTGGTCGAGTTCTCGGGCGTTCACCAGGGCAGGGGTCAGTTTGCCCAGGAAGGTGGCGTACCGGCGGTAAACCGAAGAAACCATATCGACTTTATTGGCCGGAATATGCTGTTCTTCTCCGCTTGTTAAGTAATACAGGCAGGAGTCGGCACATAGGCCGCAGCGGACACAGCTATTGAGATGCGACAGCAATTTGCTGTCTGTTGCCGGACTGAATACCTTTAGGGCATCAGCGATCTGTTCTTTGGTGAGCTTTTCCATATCCAGGAGTCGGTTTATGCCTTCGGCGGAGGCCAGACGTTGCGCCACCCGTAAAAATAGCCCAGGTGGTACCTGGCAGCGAAAAAATAAAGGACATGCTTCAGCTTGCCCAGGGGCATGTACAAAAAAAGGATTCCGGCCGCCAGCATATACCCTGGCATCAGCAATGGAACGAACACTACCAGCCCGGTAAACGCCAAAAAAGCGATGACCAGAAAGGCAGAAAGATAATCGTCGGGATTGGAAATAAGGCGTAATTTTCTGGAAGCCATCCGTTTGACCAGCAGAGCCATTCCAGCCAGGGTACCAGCAAAAGCACCCCCTCCCAGAATGAACGAAGCCACCGGGCCGGGCCGGACTCCGGCAATCAGCAGCATGAACACAACCAAAGACATAAAGATAGCCAGATGAAGGACGATGCCGGCGGTGTAAGTGGGCAGGTGAAGAAAAGCCGATTCCTTTTTAAGCGGATTCATTCCGGAAGTGAATGAATAAACAATACCGCGGGTGGTACTGCCCGAGGGCTCAGAATGGTCTTTGGGCCTGCCCAGCCTGACAAGCCTGACAAAATGGATGGAAAAAGCGAGCAGGCACACAATCAATCCACCCAGAGCAAACCAATAGTACCAGTTCATATGGGCTATGTTTTAGACACAACCGTCAGGCTTGGGCAAACCGGCCACCCTGCAGGCGCCCCGGGCCGGACCAAGGGGAAAAAGCCTGTAGATTTCCCTTAATTTCAGACCGGTATTCTTGCAGATAAGCCGGATCATCGGGGCCATCCCCTTTTCTTCATAGTTTTTGCGGATGATGTTCACAACAGCCCAGTGCTGATCGGTCATTTCCTCAATGCCGTCGTGGCGGGCGATCAGCCGGGCCACTTCTTCATCCCAGATACCAGGTTCGGATAAAAATCCGTCTCCATCCACTTCAAAAATACGTCCTTCAATTTCAATGGCAGGCATCTGTTTGCAGTTTTTAGGGTTCTTAGAGTCTTTAGCGCCTAAAGGGGGTTTCAGGCCAATTTTGTGAATCCGGCACAAAGATATTAAAAAAGAGAGATGTCTGAGAGTGAAAACGGAGGATGGAAGGTGGAAGACAGAAGGTAGAAGGTGGAAGGTAGAAGGTAGAAGATAGAAGGTAGAAGATAGAAGACAGAAGACAGAAGACAGAAGAGTGATGAGTTGAAAAGTTGAAGAGTTGAAAAGTTTAAAAGACAGAAGACGGAAAACAGAAGACAGAAAGACCTTTCGACATTTTGACATTTCAG
>PWJC01000067.1 GCA_003560165.1 Bacteroidales bacterium | reverse complement strand
ACAATGCCGTTGACCCGTATATGCGAATGGGCCACATCTTCGATCACCCCGGTTACCATCAGGTCGACCCGGTTGGCGTAACGAAGCAACTGCCCGACAACATCCGTGCGGTCAAAGATGGTTTCGGCCTGTCTGCGGGTGAGCACAATCGAAGCGGGATCGGTGAGTGCACTCCGGGGGTCGCCCGCGATAAAGCGGTACGAAAACATGTCGAACACGGTGCTGTCGGCAAAAACCAGATCCTGCACAAGAAAGAGGTTGCCGTTGTGACCAAGGCTCTGATCGATGTGCATGGTCAGTATCCGGGCCGTACGTTCCACTTCGGGGAAACTCCTTTTGATGAAGGGCCCGTAGGCGGTGCCCAGCAACGACCACTCCCCTTTTTCGAGACGGTACACATGGTCGCCGTGGTCGTGCCATCGGTCGTAAGCGCGCTGATCGAGCACAAACAGCAGGATCAGAAAAAACACCGAGATGCCCAGGGCAAAACCGAAGATATTGATGAGGGTGTAGAATTTTTGCCGCAGGAGCAAACGGAGGGTATGCCTGATATCGAATAAATTCATAACTGAGGCTATTGTTCGGTTTGAAAAACACCAATATTTATGCCATCGGAGCTTTCATCCTAAAAATCTGAGTTTTGAGCCTTTGCACCATCCTGTTCATTGTCCGTTATCAGACAAACAAATGTACGCATGCGCACAGTTCTGGGGTGGGGAAAAACCTCCAGAAATTAAAAAATGATCATTTTCTGCATTTTCTATTTTGATATAATGACTTAACTATTTATTTTGCATCGTCTGTCCCAAAAAACAAACTCATGAAGAAACTGTACTGTTGTTTTTTTCTTGCCGTGCCGTTAGTTCTCACGGCGGCTCATCCTGCTGCAGCAATATCCGGCAACAATTTTGGTAATGCGACCATACGGCCTGCTGCGGAAGCCCCCTTGTCGGAGACACATCCGGATACCATTACAGATATTGACGGCAACAAATACGCTGTTCTCAGGATCGGAGATCAGCTTTGGATGCAGCAAAACCTTCGGGTATCTAAATTTCGCAACGGAGATCCGATCCCCACGGGCTTAAGCAATGTGGATTGGGCAAACACGACCGGAGCGGCCTATGCCATTTATGAAGATGATCCTGAAATACTCGAAAACTATGGGAAACTGTACAACTGGTTCACTACAACCGACCCAAGGGGGCTTTGCCCCGAAGGTTGGGAGGTGCCGGGCTGGGACGATGTGGACCGGATGGTCAAGTACCTGATGACTGAATACGGATGGACCAACGATCATACCGATGTGGAAGCTGTCGGCAATCAGCTTAAATCATGCCGGCAGCTTGGTTCACCGCTTGGCGGAGGATGCAATACCAGCGTGCACCCTCGATGGGAAGCGCACGACACGCATTACGGCAGGGACGGTATCGGCTTCAACGGCCTGCCGGCATCGTACCGTTCCAGTTCCAGCACACTGAATCCATACTGGGGTCTGGGGACCATGGGGGCTTTCTGGACATCGACCCCCTCGGGGCCGGACAACCGGATGGCTTTTGCCCTGAGCCTTGTAGGGCTTTCCGGGCAAGCTTCCTACGAAGGGGTTTCCAATTCGAATCTGGGCTATTCGATCCGCTGCATCAAAGGCGAAAAAACCTTTTCGGTGACCTTCGAGGTCGACATGACTTACGCCACCGCCGAATATGTGGGATTTGAATTTCACCCCGGTCAGGACGATGTGTACATTGTCGGAAACCTGTTCGGTTCGTGGATAGAGCCGGGCGAGGATGCAAACAACCCTCCCATGACCCGGGTAGATGAGCACTCTATGGTTTATTCCAAAACCCTGCAACTGCCCGAAGGCACCTATAATTATAAATACATCGTGAACAAGGGCTGGTCGACGCCCGAATGGGGCAATGAAGCCCACAGGGAGATCCAGGTAAGTAATGACAACATCACTGTCCGCGACTGGTTCGGCAGCCGTACCGACCCGACCGGCATGCTGCAAAAAAACATTCCCTTCGAATTTGAGGTGTATCCCAATCCGGCCAGCAGCCTGATCCACATTGAATCCACCCTCATGATCCGGGAGGTAAAGCTCTTTGACCTGCTCGGGCAGCAGCTGATGTCCGAAGCGGTCAACGATGTGCATCACAGCCTGAACCTGTCTGAGATAAAACCGGGCTTGTATGTTCTTCAGGTGGTCACCGGCCTGGGGATCAAAACACAAAGGGTCCACCTGAGCAGATAAACCAGAGCTTTTCGCCGGCAGCGGTAAAAAAGGCTGCAGCGCCTTGAAGCTGCAGCCTTTTTTATGCCGTGATCAGCGAATTGGCCCGTGTCTGGAAAAAACCTTAAATTGTTGCACGGAGTATTGGATCAGTCAACAATGAACTATCTGAAAATGAACTTATGAATCGTTTTGCTGCTGTTTATGGGGTGCAGTAAAGCCGACCTTCCCAATGATCCGGGGCCCGGCAGCACCCATCGAATTACCAAAACCATAAGTTATGATGGGGTTTCTGTCGATCTGGTCATTGACCATCCGGGCAGGGAGGAAGCAGACGTTCTGATGGTTTTTCACGGAACGGTCAGGAACGATGGGTTGATCCTGCAGGCAGCGCATAATGTGCTCGAACGCTTCAAGGGCATTCTT
>PWJC01000009.1 GCA_003560165.1 Bacteroidales bacterium | reverse complement strand
TCCGTTTCCCTGGGAGCCGGATCGCAGGCAAATAGGATGAGGGATGCGAAAAACAGCAAAAATACAGGATTCTTCATCTGATTCGTTGTTTTATTAATCAAACAGTGCTTCGAGGAAACTTTTGGATCTTTTGCGGTCCCTGACCACCATCAGCGGAATGTTCATGTCGGTGCCTGCCAGCTTTTCGGTGGTGGCGTCGAGCATGACATTGGCCAGTTGCGATTTCATCATGCTTCCGACCACGATCATGTCTGCACCGTTGCGAATGGCCTGGTTGTAAAGGATGCGGGCCTCATCGCCGTGCAGGTCCATTGAAAAGCCGCAGGAGATCCCTTCTTTTACCCCGTGCTTTTGGGTAAACTTTTTGTACTCCCTGTCCACATGTCCTTCGAGCTGTTTCCTGACCCTGTTCACCTGGGCGGGTGATTCCCTGGCAAGGTAGTTGATCGGAAGCTTGTACACATGGTGGCACTCCAGGTCTGCCCCGGTGGCAGATGCCACATAATCGGCTGTTTTTACCGCCAGGGCCGATACGGAAGTGAAGTCCATGCGTACCAGAATGCGGTTGATCTGCCGTGGTGATGTCTCGGTGATAAAAAGAACGGAGGCCGGGATCAGGCCAACGATTTTCCGGGAAACTCCACCCTCGCCCGCGTACCCGATTTTTTTCCCCATCAGGGCCAGGCCGGTACCGTGCTTCCGGGCATATTGCACAATCTTTTCGGTAGTGTTCCCGGTGTGCACCACCACTTCATGGGCCACCCCGTCTGCAAACCCGAATCCTTCCTCCACCTTTTCCGTTATTTCGTCCCTGATGATCTGTTCGAGGGGGGCGTCCAGGCCGGGGAAGGCCTCAGCGATCTCTTCCGGAATATCGACAGTTTGCATCACATGCATAAATGTGATGCTTTGAGGCCGGAACACAGAAGCCAAAAAACCGGCATAACGGATGAGGGTGTCGTCCATTTCTGTCAGATCGAGACAAACCAGTATCCTGTCGAATGTTTGCATATCGGGTTTATTTTTCTTTTTTTTCTTTTTTCTCTTTTTTATCTTTTTTTTCTCTTTTCCTGATCAGATCCTGGATGATCTCCTGATACGACTTGCGTTCTTTTTCAATTTCAAGGCGCATCAGCCTGAACTGCTCTTCCTTCAGCCCTCTGTAAAGGCTGTAGGCCATAACGATGAGCACCAGGGCAAATGGCAATCCTGAAACAATCGCAGCGGTTTGCAGCGCCCCGAGCCCGCCGCCGATCAGGAGCACGGCCGCCACACCGCCTTCGGTAAGTGCCCAGAATACACGCTGGGCTACCGGAGCATCCAGTTTTCCGCCCGCTGTCAGGCTGTCGATCACCAGGGAGCCGGAGTCGGAGGAAGTGATAAAAAAGCTGGTCACCAGCACCACCCCCACAATGGATGTGACCGTCCCCAGGGGGAATTGCTCGAGCAAGCGATAAAGCGAGGTGGCCACGTTCTCCTGGACAGCCCCCGAAATATCGGCCAGGGCGTTCAGTTCAAGGTAAATGGCCGACCCGCCAAAGGCAGACAGCCACAAGAAGGTAATCAGGGTGGGGACAATAAGCACCCCCATGGCAAACTCCCTGATGGTCCTCCCCCGCGAAATACGCGCAATGAACATGCCGACAAAGGGCGACCAGCTGATCCACCAGGCCCAGTAAAACACCGTCCACCCGCTCTGCCAGTCCGATTGCTGGTAGGTTTCGGTCCAGAAGCTCAGGGCAAAGAAATTGTCGAGGTATCCGCCGATATTTTGCACAAAGGAGCCGAAAATAAAAAGGCTCGGGCCTACCACCAGCATGAACAGCAAAAAGAAGGTACCGATGACGATGTTCATCTGGCTGAGCCTTTTGACCCCATGGTTCAGCCCGGCGACAACCGATGCGGTGGCTGCCAGGGTAATGATCCCGATAAGGAGTACCTGGTTGGACACCGTATCGGAAACCCCGAGCAAATGGTTCAGGCCGGCACTCACCTGCTGCACCCCGAGGCCCAGGGAGGTGGCAAGCCCAAAAAGGGTGGCCACCACCGCAAGCACATTGATTGCCTTACCGGCCCCGCCATAGATCCGCTCTCCGATCAGGGGGTAGAATACCGAACTGATGGTCAGTGGCAGTTTTCTGTTGAAGGTAAAGAAAGCCAGCGACATGCCCACCAGGGCGTAAATGCCCCAGGCATGCAGGCCCCAGTGAAGGAAGGTGGTCTGCATGGCCAGACGTGCCGATTCGACCGTGCCGCCGCTGCCATAGGGCGGGGTTATGTAATGCAGAATGGGCTCGCCGACACTCCAGAACAAAATACCGATACCCATCCCCGCACTGAACAGCATGGAGAACCAGGCCCCGGTGCTGAACTCGGGCCTGGCCAAACGTCCGCCCAGGCGTATATTGCCAAATTTGCTCATGGCAATCGCCAGCACAAAGATCAGGAAGAAATTTACCGCAAGTACAAAGAACCAGCCTCCGTTGTGGGAAATACCCTCCTGTATGGCGGCAAAAATATCGTTCATCGGCTCACCGATGATCAGGGTAATGGCAATGAAGAGCACGATCAGTGCAGCCGAGGGCCAGAATACCCGGTGGTCTACATCAAAGTACTTTTTCTTGCTGATCAGATGGTCTTCGGGGTCGGCAGGCAGGGTCTGTTTCTGCTTCATGGGAACAGGATCTTTCCGTAAAGATAAAAAGGATGAAGCTAAAAACCCAATTGCAGCCCTTAAAATCCCGCCGGTCACTCGAACACCCGGGGACGGTCCTCCAGGTGTTTTTCCATCTCCAGCAGGGGCACTCCATCCAGCAGCCAGGCCGGAGCTTCGGCTCCTTTTAGGTAATGATCCAGAAACTCCATCATCCGCATGGCGTAATCGGCCTGGTTGGGCAGTTTGCGCAAACCATGGTTCTCTCCCTCATATTGCAGCATAATCACCGGTTTTTTCAGCCGGCGCAGGGTATTGTAGTACTCGATGCCCTGGGTAAAGTCGACGGCACCATCCTTGTCGTTGTGCATCAGCAAGAGCGGGGTCTGTACATTGGCCGCATAAAATACGGGCGAATTTCTTTTGTAGGCTTCCCAGTTGTCCCAATAACCCGAAGTAAAGCGGCCCTGGCTGCTCTCGAAGATGGCCTGGTTGGCACCCCCTGTGTTCCAGTATATAAGACTGTACATGCTGATCATATTGGTCAGGGGGGCACCGGCAACCGCAGCCTTAAACCTGTTGGTCTGTGTGATCAAATGCGAAGTCTGGTATCCTCCCCATGAATGCCCGTGTATGGCTACATTGTCAGCATCAGCAATGCCGGTTTCAATGGCAGCATCCAGGGCCGGCAGGACACACCACACGGCAGACATTCCGGGATCATTCAGTTTGTAAACAATATCGGGCATGAGTACCGCATAGCCATTGCTGGTGTAAATGGAGCGGTTAAACCCTCCGCCCGGGAAAGATGGCCGCGCATAGCTGTTCAGGTTTTGGGTGAGCCTTTCGTAAATGTAGACTACGGTGGGATAACTCTTTCCTTCCTCATATCCTGCCGGCAAATACAGCGCAGCCTGCAAGGTATCTCCCTTGTCGCTTACAAATTCAAGTAGTCTTTGCCCCGGAGACCATGCAAGCTCATTTTGTTCCGGATACACATCGGTTAATTTTTGAATATTTTCCAGCTCAACCCCTCTGGCCAGGTAGTAATTGGGGGCCTCCTGCGGGGTTTGACGCACAAAGCTGTACAGGTCGGTTTCGGCTATTTTGGACAATCCAGAAAAAATGGCATCTTCCATCAAAAGTATTTTGGCCCCCGGACGGCCCCGGTCGATGCGTGCAATGCCGGTTTGTTTGGTATTGTCGTCCATCATGCGGATAAACATGGGTTTGCTCAGGTCTATTCCGTCCTCCCGGTCTTCGATCCGGATTCGTGATTGGTAAATCCAGGCATTTTGTTCACCATTTACTGTGAGATTGACCGCATTCCTTCCGTTGTAATCCACCCTCCAGACATCGTAGTTGTCAGTCAGGATAAGCGAGCGGGAGTCGCTGGTCCATCCCCACGAAGCCGTGGGGGGATATTCCACATTCACATCGTTTCTTTTATTGACAAAAGAAGTGGGGATGTTTTCGGTAACATTGATGATTTCGTCAGTTTCGAGATGGTAAACAAAATAATGGCCTTCCTCGAAATACACCATGTAGTTACCATCGGGCGAAACGGGATTGCCGGCAGCAATCCGGTGCTGCTCCAGGATCATGGATTTTTCAGCGGTTTGCAGATCAATTTTGTAAATATCCCTGTAATTAACACCACTCAGGCTCCCAAGCAATTCGTAAGGCTTGTTGTCATAGCCTATGGCAAAACGGCCCTTCTCCGGAGCAATTACAACAGAAACAGCTTCATCGGCCAATCGGACAAACCTCTTGTTGTCAACGTGAAACACAGACAAATAATTCTGATTTTCATCCGAGCGGCGCCTCACTTGCTGCACCGATTGCAAACGGGGGTCTTCCCAATGCCAGATCACCAGATCGGGTTTTTCCCCGGGTTTGCCGGATGGCGCAGCCTCATCGGTTCCGGAAGTATCTTTCGGCTGCTTTCCTTGCTTCATGGCTGCCTGATGAATGCCAAAGTCAATGCGGGTAAGATCTTTTGTCCAGGAAGGGGGTCGGTTGGGACTAATGGTCATCCCTTCGGGAAATCCATCCAGGCCGGAAGGATCCACCACAATTTTTTCAAATCCGCCCCGACGCTGCTTGCGAAGGGCAACCACATGATGGAGATCGTCTTCATAATCGTCGTCTTTCAGGGCTTTTAGTGCAACGAGGGCATCGCCTTCCTCCGTCCAGCGTAAATTGGTATATCTCGCCTTGCCGGTTTCCATTGAAAGGATTTCTCCTGTATTCATGTTGCGCAGAAATATCCCATTTCCGGCCATGCCGGTGGCATCAATAAGGTATGCAAGCCAGTCGCCGCTGACATTGAAGGCATAATCGGATACATTACCAATGTTAAAGGTGGTTTTGCGGGTTGTATGATAAAGCAGCAGGTCGGCACCCCGGGCGGCATCATTTCCCTGCCCCTGACGTGGAGTGGTGAGGTGAATGGCTACCCAGGCAGGATGTTTTTTTGAAAAGGAGAACCCCTTCAGGTTGTCAAAAGTCTTTTCTTCGAGGTCGTCCAGGTCAACCAGCACCAGTTTGTTTTGCGGACGGTTGTCGCGGGAGGCTTTTTCTTTTGCTTTTCCGGCAGGAAATTTCACAAATCCCAAAAACGAAGCATCGGCATTAAACACAATGGAGGTACGCGCATTGCCGGCAGTTTCACCAATTTCCCAGGTTTTGGCAAGCTGCGAACCGGCCGTTGTTTGCCGAAGGATCAATTCTGAGTCACCTTTATTGGGCGAATACCAGTAGGCAAACCATTGCCCGTTATCCGGGAAACTGGCAGATGCGGGAGGGATGTGCTTCCATCCGGCCACATCGGACCAGCTGATGGGCGGAAGGGCATTGCTGCCATGCAGGGGCAGATAAACAGCCAGAAAAATGGCCGAAAGGACCAGACTCTTTAAACTTGTTTTAAATAACATGGAAAAATTGGTTGTGTTGGTGAATGATTCTGGTGAACTCCCTCCGGACTGTGGGCCTTTCAACTGCCAGAGCGGGGCCTAAAGATAGCGATAATTAAAGTTCGGCAAAAAGCCAGGTGATCATTTTTCGGCTGAGACTCACCCAAAGATTGTAATTTTGCAGCGTACAAAAAAAACCATACCGTATGCAAGCTTTGGTGAGTATCATTATGGGAAGCACCTCCGACATGCCCGTCATGGAACAGGCGGCCCGCTTTCTCGACGAAATGGAGATCCCTTTCGAGATCAATGCCCTGTCAGCACACCGCACACCCGAAAGGGTGATGGAGTTTTCTGAAAATGCACACAAAAAAGGAGTAAAGGTGATCATTGCCGGTGCCGGCGGTGCCGCACACCTTCCCGGTGTTGTTGCTGCCGGGACCACCCTTCCGGTCATCGGTGTGCCTGTTCGTTCTTCGCTCTCTATCGATGGATGGGACAGCATCCTATCCATACTGCAGATGCCCGCAGGTATTCCCGTGGCCACAGTAGCACTCGACGGGGCGCGGAATGCGGCCATCCTGGCTGCCCAGATCCTGGCCCATACCGACGAGAACATTCAGCAGAAGCTGGTGCAGTTCAAAAACGATTTAAAAAAGAAGGTCATCAAGGCAAACGACGATCTGAAGGAAGTTCATTTCCGGTTCCGGGTTTTTTAAACTCCTTCTGCGACCGCTCAGCAAACCAACAGCCCGGTTTCATGGTGTATCTTTGATCCGGTTTGTAACTTGGTGCAATAGTATCATGCGCCATGAAGCACGCTGGTTTGATTTATGCCCTGCTGAGCCTTTCCCTTGTATTGGGTAAGACAACCGCCATGGGTCAGGCGTTTCCGGGTGCCCGCACAGCGGGGATGGCCCATTCCGGGGTTGCCGTATACGACATCTGGGCCATCAACCACAATCCGGCGGGGATGTCAGGCCAGGGATCACCCGCCGCCGCTGTGGCTGCAGAAAACCGCTACCTGCTGCACGACATGAACCTGGCCGCAGCAGCCATCCTGCTGCCCATCCGCAGCGGCACCCTCGGACTCAGCCTGGGCAGCTTTGGCAACCGCGTCTACCGGGAAGGCAAGCTGGGACTTGCCTTTTCCAGGTTTTTCGGCGAAAGGCTTTCTGCCGGGCTTCAGATCAATTACCTGCACAGGGCCATTACGGGAGAATACGGCAGTGCCTCCACACTGGCCGCTGCAGCCGGCATCATCCTTGAACCCATCCCCGGGCTGTATGTGGGCCACCATGTATACAATCCCGGCCGGGCAAAGAAGCTGCCCTACGACGAATTCGACCTCAGGGCCAGCATTCCCACCCTCTTCCGCACCGGATGTGCCTATGCCTTCTCCGATGAGGTCCTGCTGTCGGTGGAGCTGGAAAAAGAAACGGGACACAGGCCGGCACTGCGCCTGGGAGCTGAATATCACCCTGGCGAGCGCATCGCGGTGCGCGCCGGCATGGGCAGCAGACCGATGCTGAATGCCTTTGGTTTCGGGATAAAGCAGGACAGGTACCAGCTCGACCTTTCCGTTTCCCTGCACCATGTGCTGGGCTATTCCACCCAGGCAGGCCTCAGCCTCTCCTTTCCCTGAGCATCCCCTGTCCCATGAACTGCTGCCCAACACCAACAGTATCCGCACCTGCCGCCACTGTCTTGCTGACCGGAGCCTTCCGGCTGCTGCTGGCCTTTACAGCCCACGTGGCCACAGTCGTGCTGCAAACCCTTGCCTGCCCTGTCATGGAACCCGATTCCCTTTCGCCTGCCCGCCCCCCTGCCCCGCATAGCGAGAGGGCACTGCTCTACCTGGAAGGTCTCCTGGAAGCGGGTGGTCAAGCCCCGGATGCAGAAAACCTGCTGGACAGACTCGAGCATTTCCGTCAGCGGCCGCTCAATCTGAATACAGCCACCCCCGGACAACTTCAGGAGCTCTTTCTGCTGAACGATCTGCAGATTGTCAATTTGCTGACCCATATCAGGGAGCATGGCCGGCTGATCAGCCTCCCCGAACTGCAGGCAATTGATGGATTCGACCTTCCGCTCATTGAAAGCATCCTGCCCTATGTCAGCCTGGGCCATGGCAACCTGGCAGGGGAAAGCATCCCCAGGGCAGGGCCAATGGGTGGCAATCAGTTGATGCTGTTGCGATATCAGCGTTTGCTCGAAGAACAAAAAGGGTTTAGGCCCCTTTGCCCTTTCGAGCTGGAGTCAAATCCCAATGCCAGGTATCTGGGCAGTCCGTACAGGCTTTATGCAAGATACCGGTATACCCGTTACGACCGATTCAGCCTGGGCATCACTGCCGAAAAAGATCCCGGCGAAGAATTCTTCAGGGGCAGCCAGCCCCGGGGCTTTGACTTCTACTCGGGTCATCTGCAACTGAAGGGCCAGGGCATACTCAGGAACCTGACGGCCGGTGATTTCCAGCTACAGTCTGGTCAGGGCCTGACCCTGTGGACTGGCATGGGGTTCGGGAAAACCAGCCAGGCCCTGAACGTAAAAAAAAACGGAACTGGCATCAGGCCACACACCGCGGTCGACGAAAACAATTTCTTCAGGGGCATTGCCGCCACGGCCGGTATGGGATCTATGGAAGTCACTGTATTTTTCTCATCAAAACGGAGGGATGCTGCTTTGCGGGAAACAGATACCCGAAAGCCTGGGCAAGGGGTGATCACCAGCCTGCAGCAATCGGGCCTGCACCGAACCCCGTCTGAGCTGGCGGGTAAAAACAGTGTGAGGCAAACCGTTGCAGGCGGGATGCTGCATTACCGCCGGGGCGGATTCAAGCTGGGCGCCACGGCCTATCATCTGGCTTTCAGCAAACCGTTCGGCCGGAATCTTTCTTTTCACAACCAATTTGCTTTCGGCAACCAAAGCCATCATGCTGTGGGGATGCATTACAGTTACGGTGCGGAGAATATGGTTTTCTTCGGGGAAGTCACCGCAGATGCTTCCCGGCATCCTGCCCTGCTCAAAGGAGTGATCATCAGCCTCGACCCAGGGCTTTCACTGGCCCTGCTCTACCGCAATTACCACAAAAAACACCAGTCGCCCCTGGCCTCTGCCTTTGGTGAAAATCCAGGGGCAGGCAATGAAATGGGAATGTATGCCGGCATGGAAGTCCGGGTTACACAACAAATCACACTGTCTGCCTTTGCCGACCATATTGGCTTTCCGTGGATGAGGTACCGCTCATACATGCCTTCTGAAGCCAGCGACTACCTCATACACCTGTCCTGGGCACCCGGACGGGACACGGAAATAAGCCTGCGCTACCGCAAACGCAGCCGGCCGCTGAATTCTGCCGTGCCAGGCTGCGTTCATTATCCTGAACCTGCGCAAACCGGTCAGCTGAGGATACACGGGGCCTATCCCGTACTTCCGGGAGTTTCGATGAGGACACGCGCAGAAATGGTCCGATACGCACACGGGGCCAACAGGGAAAAAGGCTTTCTGATCTACCACGACATCCTTTACCGAAACAGCTCAAATCCCCTGTCTGCCACCCTGAGGTATGCCATGTTCGATACCGGCGGACATAATAGCAGGATCTATGCCCACGAACACGATGTGCTGTACGCCTTTTCCTTCCCGTTCTATTCCGATGCCGGAACCAGGGCCTACCTGCTTGTACGCTACCGGCTACGTTACAACCTCGACCTCTACGCCAGGATCGCCCAAACAGCCTACCGCAACCGCGATCACTCCGGAAGCGGGCTCGACAGGGTGGAAGGCAACCTCAGGACCGAACTCAAACTTCAGCTCAGATTTCGATTTTGATGGTCGAGGGCGTATTTTTTTTTACCTTTGCCCGCATCTCATAAAAAAACTTAAAAACCAAGCGATATGATCTTTCTGTGGGTTGTTCTCGGTTACCTTTTTATCCTGATGTCGATCTCCATTTATAAAAGCTTCATGGTAAAAACCCAGGAGGATTTTATGGTGGCCGGGCGTTCGGTGTCAACACCCCGGTTGGTTGGCACCCTGCTGTGTACCTGGATGGGATCGGGCAGCCTGCTGGCAGGTGCCGGCCTGGCAGTCAATGTGGGGTTTTCGGAGCTATGGATGGCTGCAGGAGCCTGGATCGGCATCATCATTGTCTTCTTTTTGGCGGCAAGGGTCAGGCGAATAGCAGAATTCACCGTTCCCGACATCCTGGAACTGCGGTACAACAAATGGGCCCGCATCCTGGGCACCATCGTCATTGTGATCGCCTATACCACCATTGTGGGCTACCAGTTCCGGGCCGGGGGCTTTGTGCTCGACCTGGTTGCCGGCATACCCGAATGGCAGGGGGTATTGCTCACCGCAGGCTTTATCATCACCTTCACCGCTTTTGCAGGGATGATGTCGATCGTTTCGGTCGATATCATCAACGGAGCCGTGATCACCGTGGCCATGCTCATAGCTGCCCCCCTGGTCTTCTTTCATATCGGAGGATCTGAGCACCTCGTAGCCACCCTCGATCCATCCCATTTCAAAGTTTTTGGTGACAAGAACTTCTTCTGGGCCATGGGGATTTTTCTGCCCACCTTTTTCCTGCTGCTCGGAGAATCAAATATGTACCAGAAGTTCTTTTCGGCCAAAAATGAAAAATCGGCCAAATCGGCTGTACTGTGGTGGGTATCAGGCACCATCGTAGTGGAAACAGCCCTTGCCTCACTAGCCATTTTTGCATTCAGTCATTTCAATTTGCTGGACCGGGCCAGTGAGATGTTTCTGCCTATCGAAAATGCCGAGCGCATCATCCTGCATACGGCTCGCTACAGCACCGAGGTGGGCCTGCCTTTATGGGGGGGGCTGTTGCTCATCGCTGCCTCGGTGGCCATCATCACGTCTACAGGCAACAGTTTCCTGCTCACCCCGTCAACCAATCTCACCCGCGATGTGTATCAACGCTTTATCAATAAGGCGGCAGACCCGGCCCGAATTGTGATCTTCCAGCGCATCATGGTGGTCTTGCTGGGCTTGTTGGCCTACCTGATACTCACACAGTTCCAGACCATACTTGCCATGGCGCTGACGGCCTATACCATGGTAGGTGCAGGGCTCACACCGGCCCTGCTGGCTGCCTTTCTCTGGAAGCGGGTGACCGTTTCGGGCGGAGTGGCTTCGATCGCCACCGGCATGGGGGTCACCCTGCTGATTACCATCGCCAACTCTGTGATGAATGCCTTGTATGGCACCCAGCTGCTGAACGAACAATACATCATTTTGCCGGCCGCCACTGCTTCCATTCTCGCACTGATCATTGTTTCACTGTCCACAAAGCCCGACCCGGAAACCAAATGGGGGCGTTTCTATACCAAGGAAACTTCTCTGGCCAAGGCCATGGAAGAAGTAAAGGGCGAGGAGCCAGATGCCTGACAACACGGTCAGACTACCAGCCCGGGAGGAAATTCATGCCCCAGACACCCTCCTGTATACCCTTTGTGTGGAAGGGGAACGCAAGATAGGGTTCCAGGATGAGGGCGCCAAAGAGGTTGACCCGTAACGAGGGGCCGGTGCTGAACAGGGGATAGCGCTTCCCGGGCTGGTTGGCCTGCGAACGGTCAAGGGTGATCCGGTTGTTGCTGTTCCATGCCACACCGGCATCCAGGAACCATGCCAGTTCCGTAAAGAAAAACCCGCTTGAGATCAATGCCAGCCGTTCAGGTCCGGTAAAGGGAATGCGGACTTCGACCCCTCCCAAAAGAACACGGGTTCCCAGCAATTGCTCAAAGGCAAAGGCATCGTCGAAGGTGTTTTGTATCTGCCCGAGGGTGCTGTAATCGTACCCCCTCACAAAGCCAGGGTATCCGAGGTAAAGGGGATAAAAAAGATCATTGTCCGCGTCTTTCCCATAGCGACCATAATGGATTCCCCTGATGGCAAAGGTAAACGGCCTGGCCTGGATATAGTGGCGGTAATCGCCGACAATATTGTACATATTTATCCGCCCAAACATGCGCTCGGCCCCGAGACGGTAACGGAACCCGGCCATGGGCGAAGCCATCCCGAAATAGGAATTATCGCCTACATAGGCAACATTGAGTCGTTGCAGGCTGAATCCGTCGGGGGCATCCAGGCGCTCACGGCTTTCGCCCACCTTGAAGCCCTGATAGTAATAGTTATTGATGGCATCGAGGCGGAAATGATAGTAGGCCAGGCTGGCACCGGCTTCCAGGCGGCGGGTGACCGAGATGGGGAAATAGGCATTGGCACTGATCTGTTCCTCGAAGGTACGTTGCATGAGCAACTGCAGGTTGTCTACCATCACTGTACCATCGGGGGTACCCAGAGTGTCGGGGACCAGACGCAGCCGGGCGAAAGAATAAGGTATGTGCGAAACAGTCCCGCCCCAGTTGATCCTGCTTTCCTGGTTAAGGTAGCCCACCATGCCGCCAAAATCGTATATCTCCCCATTGACCGACAGGGCGGTAAATAGTTGATTTTCTCCGGTAATGTCGCTGAAAAGCATGCTGATACCTCCTGCAACCCCGGTTCCAAAGCGGTTGGTAGCCATCCCAACGCCTCCGGTGCTGCCGATAAAAGTCAGTCCGAAACGTGGGTCAAAGGGTATTTCCCTGAAAGAATCAACAGGCAATATGCCTGCTACCGGCTCATTTTCCAGATTGGCATCCACAATGGCTCTGGTGGGCCGATCGAAAGGAGGCAGGGTGGCGGGAGTCTGATCAACGATCAGGGGGTTGACCTTTACCCTGTCGAATTCGTCCGGGCCGGCACGGAAAATCGAATACTGCCCGTCCTGGAAGTGGCTGTAGAACACTTCGCCGCTCTCCCAGGCCAGGCTGATTGACGGTGTCATATGGGTGATCCCGCTGATACCGGTATAAAGATCGGTAAGCCGGTATACATCACCACTTTCCAGCTCAAGCAGGTGGAGGTTGCGGTAGCCATCGGCATTGGTCAGAAAATAGATGCCGTCCTGCCCGGTGGTAAACAGCGGATTCACATTGTCGGCACCCGGAAAAACATCGAATACGGCAATGCTGCGCGACTCGTCTCTCAGGTCCATGATCCCGATATTCTTGCGCAGGTTCAGCCTCTCTCCCTGCTGGGTGGTCTGCGGCCGGTCGGTGACAAATACCAGGTAACGGCCATCGGGAGAAAAAGATGTATGGGCATAGGAATACCTGTCGTTGGTCAGTGCCGTTACCTCCCTTGATTCCAGATCCATGCGATAGAGGTTGGAGCGCCCGTCTACCAGACCATTAAATACAATATATTGTCCGTTGGGCGACCATGCCGGATTATTGAAGCTGGGCACACCGGGCACCCTCATTTCACGGCTGCGACGCGGACGGTCTACATCCACGATCACCAGCTGATTGACTCCCTGTTTTACGGCCACATGGATAAATTGTTTTCCATCGGGCGACCAGGTGCCCCTCGACTCGAAGAAATTATAGCCGTCAATATCTCCTGTACGGGAGGCACTGGAAAGTTTGCGCCTGATATTTCCGGTTTTGGCATCTGCCAGAAACAGGTCGATAGAGATCAGGTCGCGCTCCGAAAAAAAGGCGATGCTCTGCCCGTCGGGGCTCACAGCCGGGCTGATATTGATGGTGCCCGCATTATCGGCCGATAAGAGTTTGCTTCCCACCGGCACATGCCTGGCAGAATCGGTCAGAAAGGCTTCGTAATGACTCTCGTACGAAGTTTTCCACAAATTGGACACTGTGCTGGCAGATAAGCCTATTACCCGTTCAAGGGCCCTTTCGTATCCGAATTTGGCTGTTTCTGAAAATAGCGGGGCAATCAGCGAATCTCCCCATGTGCGGCCGAAAAAGGCGACAAAAGCATGTCCGAAGCGATACGGGTTGTATTGATAGCTGCGCGTCATATCCCTGAGCGTCGGGAAGTCGTCGCGGTGGATGGCATCGCGCATGATCATGGCGGTGTGGGGGTCGACACTTCCAATCGACAGGTATTCGGCCATGCCCTCCACCAACCACAAGGGAAGGTTGCGCATGGAATTCATCGAAAGAGAATCGTCCTGGAACATGGCCCGGAACTGGAATACGTGGACCAACTCGTGCCCGATCACATGGTCGGTTTGTGCATTGGTTTCCAGAATGGGCATAACGACCCTGTTTTTCAATGATTCGGTTACGCCCATGGTACCGATGCCAATGGAGCCCCCGACCGCAGTGGTCTGCTGAAAGTCGGGGTGGTTCGCATAGATCAGAATGGGGTTGGGTTCCTTAATGGTATCCCGGAAGATCTGCTGGTGGCGCAAATACCACTTCTCATATGAATTGGCAAGGAATTCCGGGATCGAATCGTCCTCGAAATAGTGGTATATCTCAAAATGCGGGGTCTCAAAAACCCTGTAGTCGAAACTGCGGTAACTTGGCTTATTGCGGCCAAAGTACTGCGAAAAGACCTGGTTTGTCCCCAGCAAAAAGACCACGGACAACAGCAGAAAGGCCTTCAGGGTATCGCTTATATTTTTCGAATACATCTGTCTGTCTTTTTTATGTATCGTGTTTTTCAATTCGAATAAGAGGAGCCTGACGCCTGTTGCTGATGGCCCTCTTTTTTTTGTCAAAAATCATTCCAAATAGCTTCTGTTAAATAAACAACAAAAAAAGTAAAAAGTTGTGATCATAAAATCATGATTAAAAGTACGCATTTATGAGCAGAGCTTTCCATAGCCCCGGGTCGTGTCCGGACTTGCCGGCAATGACTGTGACGGCCTGCAACAGCCTGCTTATGAAAGGATAATGCGGCAAACCGTCCAGCAAGTCCATTTGTAACCCTTTCAAATAAAATGTCTTACACAAAAAAAACAACTCGTTTTTTAATTTTTTTTAGCAATTTTGCAACAAATCCCCCCCCAATGTCGACACTGGAAAAATACTTTGGCAATTTTCGCAAACACATCATAGGCATCGACCAGCGATACCTCAGCCCATATGGCAGGCAAAAGATCCTTTATGCCGATTGGATTGCCAGCGGACGTTTGTATGCACCCATAGAGCGGGTCATGACAGAACGCTTCGGACCCTTTGTGGCCAACACCCATACCGAATCGAATGAAACGGCCACCCTGATGACCCATGCCTACCACCACGCCCAGGCCCTGATCAAACAACATGTGAATGCGGGCAAAGGCGATGTGATCATCACCGCAGGCAGCGGGATGACCACCATGATCAATAAGTTCCAGCGGATGCTGGGCCTTCGTTTCATGGGCGAATACGGACAGAAACAACGGCTCAGAGAGCAGGATCGGCCGGTGGTATTTCTCACCCATATGGAACACCACAGCAACCACACCTCCTGGTTTGAGACCATTGCCGATGTGGTGCAACTGAAACCCGATGCCAATCTGCTGATCGACCAAAACGATCTTCGCGAGCAACTGGACAAATACAAAGACCGCAAACTGAAGATCGGTTCGTTTACGGCTTGCAGCAATGTTACCGGCATCGAAACGCCCATTCATGAACTGGCCCGGATTATGCACGAGAACGGGGGCGCCTGCATTGCCGATTATGCGGCCTCTGCCCCTTATGTGGACATCAATATGCATCCGGGCGATCCCCTGGAAAAACTTGATGCCGTGCTGTTCTCCCCGCATAAGTTCCTGGGAGGGCCGGGAACATCGGGGGTTCTGGTATTCGACTCTTCGTTTTATAACAGCAAGGTGCCCGATAATCCGGGAGGGGGCACCGTCGACTGGACCAACCCCTGGGGAGAGTACAAATACATCGACGATATCGAATTGCGCGAAGACGGAGGCACACCCGGATTCCTGCAGGCCATCCGCACCGCCCTGTGCATCGACCTGAAAAACCAGATGAGGACCGAAAACATTCGCAAACGCGAGGACGAAATGCTGGACATTCTCTTTGAAGGCATCAGAAAAATCCCGGGGGCCCAAATTCTGGCCGGCAAGCTGGACAAACGGCTGGGCGTGGTCTCCTTCTATTTCGAAGACATCCATTACAATCTGGTGGTCAAATTGCTCAGTGACAGATTCGGCATACAGGTAAGGGGCGGATGTGCCTGCGCAGGTACTTACGGACATTTCCTGCTGAATGTGGATTACGAGACCTCTCACCAGATAACCAGCCAGATCAACAGCGGCAACCTGTCTCAAAAGCCTGGCTGGGTGCGCATATCCCTTCATCCTACCATGACCGACAGGGAAATCCGGCAAGTTGTGGAAGCCCTGCAGCTGATCAGGGCCCACCATAAGGAATGGGAGAAGGATTATGTTTACCTGTCCAGGAAGAACGAATTCATGCACAAAAATACCCCTACCGACCACAAAGAGACGATCAGGCGCTGGTTTTTTCTGCCCACCCCCAAAAAGCAGATACCTCCGTGGCTAGGCATTAAATAGGCGTTGCAGCTTTTTGATCTGTGCATCCCAGATCCGCTGGCTCAGGTCCAGTTCGGACGCTTCGGCATAATCGGTAACCACCAGGGCAACGCTTCTGTACATCGGTTCGCTTACGATCTGCATTTCCAGGTGATGACCCTGATGAAAATCGTCCAGCCACAAAAACCGAACGAATTCGTTGTCTTTTGAATGGACCAGCCGGGCCTTCTGCTCCGATCCTTCCCATTTGAAACTGAAAACGTCGCCATCGAGCAAAACCAGGTCGGCAAACCATCGGGACAGGCCTTCGGGTGTGGAAATGGCCGCATACAATATCCTGGGGGAAATAGTGAAATCGTACTCCCTGGTAAACTTCTCAAGAGCGTTCATGGTTGTCATTTTTTGATCTGCTAGATGCAAGATACGAAAAATATAAGCGCTCCAATTTTTTCCGGCTTTGGGCGGAATGATTATTTTTGCTGCCACCAATCCCCCGCAATGTGCAGAAAAGCAATATCCTCATTTACATCCTGACCGTCCTTGCGGTCACTTTCTGGGGGATATCCTATGTATGGACCAGGATCGCCCTGGATTTTTACGGTCCGGTAACCATCATGTTCATCAGGCTCTCGCTTTCCTCCCTGCTGATGTTCGGCATTTCGCGGACAATGAGGCTGGGGCAGAAGATCCATGCGCGCGACCGGAAATCCTTCGTGCTGTTGGCTTTTTTCTCTCCTTTCTGTTATTTTCTGGGCGAGAATTTCGGGGTATTTCATGTTTCACCCACCCTTGCCTCGGTCATTATTGCCACCATTCCTGTCTTTGCTCCGATACTGGGTTATGTCGCCTTCAGGGAAAGGCTCTCTGTGATGAACATCCTGGGTTTTCTGGTGTCCTTTACCGGGGTAATGGTCATGGTGCTCGATACCAACCTGCAGTTCACTGCCTCCCCACGTGGAATACTCTGGCTTTCTTTTGCAGTGCTTTCGGCCCTGGTCAACATCGTGTTTCTGAAAAAACTGGCTGCCAGATACAGCTCCTTTACCATCATCCGCTCACAAAACCTGCTGGGGGCCCTGTTTTTTCTTCCCGTTTTCCTGATCCTCGACTATCCGGACGTGTTGCATATACGACCTTCGCACCAGGCCATCGGCTCGCTGCTAGCCCTGGCCATATTCGGTTCCACTCTGGCCTTTATGTTCTATACCTCAGCCGTGAGGGCCATCGGCATTGCCCGCACCTCCATTTTTGCCAACCTCATTCCCGTGGTCACCGCCATCACCTCCCTCATCATACTCAGGGAGGTCATCGACCTTTCCCGCATTGTCGGGATGCTGATCGTCATCTCCGGGTTGTTCATGACCCAGGCATCCGGCTTCCGCCGGTGGCACAGGGCCCGAAAAAAATAAGAAAACCCCCTTGTTATTAAAAATACTTTCTTAATTTTGCTCCTCCATTTCGGCGGGGTAGCTCAGGTGGTTAGAGCGTCGGATTCATAACCCGAAGGTCACGGGTTCAACTCCCGTCCCCGCTACAGGGAAAGCCTGTTTATCGATCGATAAACAGGCTTTTGCGATTCATGGGGGGTGGCAGGCCGGCGGTGCGCAAAACCCTTTCCTTTATTAATTTTGTATTATGAGTTCGCAGTCCAAACAGAAAAAACAGATGACCCCGGTTTACCCTGAACATTTTGAGGAAAAAACCGGATTTGACCGCATTCGGGAAATGCTGAGCGCGCATTGCTTCAGTATCCTCGGCCAGCGGGAGATCGGCAGGATCCGTTTTGAAACCGGTCTGGAACGGATACAATGCCTTCAGCAGCAGACCGAGGAGTTCCGTCAGATACTGCTGAGAGGAGAGAGCTTTCCCGGCTCAGGCTATTACGACCCATCCGGGGTGTTTTCCACGCTGCGCATAGAGCAAACCTTTGCCGAGGCCGGGGTGCTGCTCGACATCGGCCGGTCGGTGGATACCATTTTGCGGATCATCTCCTTTTTGTCGGGCACCAACGACAGGGGAGAACTCAGGTACCCCTGGCTGGCCAGGCTTACGGTCAATCTGGAAGTAGACAATACCATCCCGGGCCGCATCGATGCCCTGGTCGATGAAAAAGCCGTGGTCCGGGACACTGCCTCCCCGGAGCTGGCAGCCATACGCCAGAAAAAGGCCGATACGGCTGCCCTGGCCAAAAAACGCATCCTGCAATTGCTCTCCGAAGGCAAATCCCAGGGATGGATCCAACAGGATGCCGAACTGGCCCTCAGAAACGGCCGGCAACTGATCCCGTTAACCGTGGCCTACAAGCGCAAGTTGCGGGGTTTTGTCCACGACCATTCGGCCACCGGGCAAACAGCCTATGTCGAGCCGGAAGAGGTGTTCGAACTCAATAACCGATTGCGCGATCTGGATGCAGAGGAACGCAGGGAGATTGTCAGACTGCTCAGGGAATTTGCCGATTGGCTTCGCCCGGCGATCCCAAACCTGGAAAAAGCCTATGTGATGCTGGGGCATATGGACGCTTTCCGGGCAAAAGCCAGGCTGGCTTTGGAGCTGGGGGCGTCCATGCCGCGTTTGACGGCCGCCCCGCTGATCCGCTGGGTCAACGCCAGGCACCCTTTGCTGTATCTTTCGCACAAGGCCCAGGACAAACATGTGGAACCCCTCAGTATAAGCCTTGACCGGGATAACAGGATACTGGTCATTTCAGGGCCCAATGCCGGTGGGAAATCCGTATGCCTGAAAACCTTCGGGTTGCTCCAGTATATGCTGCAATGCGGGTTGCCGGTACCCATGGAAAGCCATTCGGAGGCCGGGATCTTCAGCCAGCTATTCATCGACATCGGCGACGAACAGTCGCTTGACAACGACCTGAGCACCTACAGCTCCCATTTGCTGAACATGAAATACTGCCTGGAGCGTATGGACAAAGCCAGCCTCTTCCTTATTGATGAGTTCGGGTCGGGTACCGAGCCCCGCATTGGCGGGGCCATCGCACAGGCCATTCTGGAGCAGTTGAACAGGCGGAAGGCCTTCGGGGTGGTGACTACCCATTATGCGAACCTCAAGCTGATGGCCGGCAGCCACCCTGGCATATTGAATGGATCCATGTTGTTCGACACCGAAAGGATGAAGCCGCTGTTCAGGCTCAAAACAGGCACTCCCGGCAGCAGCTTCGCTTTTGAGATCGCCAGGACCATCGGGCTGCCCGAAAGCCTGCTGGAGAATGCCGCCTCACTGACCGGTCAGCAGGAACTGGACTTCGACATCCAGCTGCAGGACCTGGAGGTAAAAAAGGCCCGGCTGGAAGACAAGGAAAAACAGCTCCGCCAGGCAGACGATTTCCTGGCCGAAATGATCGAAAAATATGAAAGACTGGGTGGAGAACTGAGCGACAGGAAAAACGAGATCCTCATCCAGGCCCGCAAAGAAGCCAAAGACATCCTTTCGGGCGCCAACAAAATCATCGAAAACACCATCAGGGAGATCAGGGAATCGGGGGCCGACAGGGAAAAAACCAAAACGGTCAGGCGGAAGCTGGAGGACTATGCCGGCGCACAATCCCAGGCCCTCGACAGCACCCCGCTACCTGCCATAAGGGTCAGGGGCAAAAAGAAGAAAAAGCCTGTCCCGAAAGCCGAGCCCGATCCCACCCCCATCTTTCCCGGCGATCCGGTCAGGATGAAGGGCGGTGAAACCGCTGGAGAAGTCATTCGTATCGAAGGCAATAAAGCCCTGGTATTGTTCGGGAATATGCAGGCAAGGATGAAGCTGGATGATCTCGAGAAATTAAAAAAGAGCAGCCTGGCCCCCTTGCCGGCAGGCAGGCCCGCTTCCCGATTGTCGTTTGACATCAACGAAAAGGCAGCGGCCTTTCATCCCGAACTTGACCTGAGGGGGCAGAAGGCAAACGAGGCTCTGAAAAAGCTGCAGTTGTACATCGACGATGCCATGCTGCTCGGCATTCATCAGGTACGTATTTTGCACGGCAAAGGCGACGGCATCCTGCGGCAGGCCATCAGGGAAACCCTGAAGGATCTTCCCGGGATCAGCCGCTTCCGCGACGAACACCCCGACAGGGGCGGTGCCGGGATGACCATTGTGGATTTCAGGATGTAGGCGGGGGGAGCGTGATGCAATCTGCAGCCCATTACTTCCCGGCTTTGGACTTCCCGGCCTCAAACAGTTCCAGCTGGTTCGGGGTGGCGTAACTGGGAGGTGCAGGATCCGGACGGTAACGGGCTACATGTTCATTGACCAGCGATTTGATGAAACGAATGGGGGTCAGCTGGTTTGACCTGCAATAATTATCCAGGGCCTTTTTCTGCCCCTCGGTGAGCTTGAACCCCAGCTGCCGGTACCTGATGCCTTTTCTTTTTTTGCGGGATCCTGCCCGGGGTGTGCGGGTGTTGTTTTCAGACATGGGCTGGGGTTGTTTTAGGTTTCTCTGATTAAAAAGACAACCACCGGGAAGTGGTCGCTGTAGCCGCCCAGGTAAACCCCTCCGCCAAAGGAACGGAATGGGTATCCCTGGAATCTGCCCGAGGGCTGCCTCAAAAACGGCCTGTTGAACACCTCGGCACGGAGATAGGTCAGCTCACTGAAGTCATCGCCCAGTAAGGAAGGGGTCAGCAATATCTGGTCGAACAGGCTCCAGGCGTCCCGCCAGGCATTGGTGCCGATACCCCGGCGGTAGAAATCCTCAAATGGGTTGAAAAGTTCTTCTTCCGAGAGGCCCTCCTTGTCCCCCCTTGATCGCAAATGCTTTCTGATGCTGATATCGTTGGGGTTGTCGTTGAAGTCGCCCATCAGGAACACCTTTGCGCCGGGTTCTGCCTCCTGGATGGAATCAATGATGTGCCGGGCAATGTCGGCTGCGACAATACGAAGGGGGCGGCTGCGGGCCTCTCCTCCTACCCTGCTGGGCCAGTGGGCCACGATAAAGTGCATGCGCTCCCCCAACAGATTACCGGTAAGCAGCAGTTGATGCCGGGTCCGGAAATCGGGGCGGCCTTCGACGATGGTCGGATAGGCCTTGTAACTGATGTACTCAAAATAGGTTGGATTGTAAAGATAGGCCACGTCCATACCCCTGGGATCGGGGCTGGTAATGTGCACTATCTGATAGTTGCGGTCGCGGATCTTTTCCTGTTGCGCCAGATCTTCGAGTACCGTTTTGTTCTCCACTTCCGCCAGTCCGAGCACCGCCGGCCCGTCGGGGGTCAGGTTCTGGCCGAGCCGCTGAATAACCTCTGCCAGGTTTTCCAATTTTTCAAAATAGCGTTCCGTATTCCAGCGGTTGCTGCCTTCGGGCGTAAAGTCGTTGTCGCGGATGGCGGGGTCGTTGATGGTATCGAACAGATTCTCCACATTGTAAAAACCGATACAGACCCCGACAAACTCACGTTTATCGCCGGCATCCTGAGCATATGCCCCGGGGGTGACCAAAAACAGGGTCAGGGCAAGCGCCAGGGAGGTAAAAGGCAATTTGTCAGACATGAGCAGACCTTTTTCAGAAATGCTTACTTTTGTTATTCAAAGATACATGAAGTTTTTTTATTCGACTTATGGATGTTGCGAATAAAAAAGCTCTGGCTAAAGTAGCGTTGACATAGCACCCGCTTTGATGTTATCTGTAAATGAAGAAGCCATGAAGAAGCGTTATTTTCTGTCCTTTCTGGTGATCGCGGCATGCCTGGGCACTTTGTTCGCCCAAACCCCTGCGGAAACCACAGAAGTGCCCGACACCCTGGAGGCTGACGACCGGCAGATACCTGTGATCACCCTGAGCATCGCCGACATGGAGGGCGATGCCGAGTCGCACGATATTTCGAGCCTGCTGCAGGGTTCGCGCGACATTTATGTGAACACGGCGGGGTTTAACTTTGGGGCCGCCCGTTACCGGATTCGCGGTTATGACTCCGAAAACACCCGGGTGATGATCAACGGCATCCCCGTGAACGATCCGGAAACAGGCCGGGCCTTTTATTCGGTATGGGGAGGGCTGAACGATGTAACCCGCATGACCGAACCCGTACACGGCCTTGGCCCCTCCCGGCAGGCGTTCGGTGGCGTCGGCGGGGCAACTAATATCGTCACCCGGGCCTCACGGTTCGGAGCCGGTACACGCACCACCTACTCCAGTGCAAACCGCACCTATAACCACCGGATGATGTTCACGCACAACACCGGCATGCAAGACAACGGCTGGGCCTTGACGCTCAGCGGGTCGAGGCGGTCGGCCGGCGAGGGGTATGCCCCCGGGACTTTTTACGATGCCTGGGGATATTTTCTCTCGGCCGAAAGGGAACTAAACAACCGCCACAGTCTTGGGCTGGTCGCATTCGGGGCTCCCTCGCGCAGCGGCAGGCCCGGGGTGGCCGTTCAGGAAGCCTACGATTTAACGGGAGACAATTTCTACAACCCCAACTGGGGTTACCAGGAGGGAGAAAAACGGAATTCGCGGGTGAACCAATACCATAACCCATGGATCATCCTCTCGCATTACTACACAGCCGGCGGGCAAACAGAGATCTCAACCAGTGCAGCCTACGGTTTCGGGCGGGGAGGATCAACGGCACTGAACTGGTACGACAGCCACAAATCCTTCGATCACCCCGACTACCATCTGGCCGGAGATCCGCGTCCGGATTATTATCGCTGGCTGCCAAGCTGGCACCGCAACGATCCGGCCATGTACGAACTCACCACCAGCCTCTGGCAAACCGACGACGCTTTCCGGCAAATTGACTGGGCCTGGTTTTACAACGCCAATCGCCTCAACCTGTTTACCGTCGAAAACGCCAATGACCAGGACGCTGACGTTACCGGCATGCGGTCGAAATACATCGTTGAAGAAAGGCGCAACGACCGCACCCAACTGGTGTTCAACAGCACCATCGAGCACATTGCCGACCCGACACATGTTTTAACAGGCGGATTCAACATTTCCTTGTCGCAAACTCATCAGTTCAAGACCGTCGACGACCTGCTGGGCGGTGAGTGGTGGTTCGACATCGATCAGTTTGCTGAAAGGGACTTTGACGACCCCATGATGGCACAGCCCGATCTGAACAACCCAAACCGCATTGTGAAGCAAGGCGAGGTCTTTGGTTACGATTTTACGGGAAATATCAACGAATATTCGGTGTTTGCACAAAGTGAGTGGATACTCCCGCGCTGGGATTTCCATGTGGCAGGCCAGCTTTCCCACACCACATTCTGGCGCACGGGGCATATGAGAAATGCACGATTCCCCGAAAACTCCTATGGAGACAGCGAAAAACAAAACTTCACCAACTACGGGCTAAAGGGCGGAGCTACCTTTAAGATCACCGGCCGCCAATACCTCGACGCAAACGCCGCTATGATGACCCGGGCACCCTATTTCCGCGATGCCTATATCTCTTCACGGGTCAGGGACCATGTGATCGAAGACCTTGGCAGCGAAACGATCTTTTCGGGCGATGTCAGCTATGTTGTGCGCACCCCTTTCATCAAATCGCGTCTGAGTCTGTTCTATACAGAGTTTCACGACCAGACCTGGTCGAGGAGTTTTTACCACGACGAGTTGCGCACCTTTGTCAATTACATCATGACAGACCTGGATACCCGGCATATGGGCGTTGAACTGGGCATCGACCTTTCGCTGAGCCCTACCCTGTCGTCCTATATTGTTGCCGGCACCGGCGATTACATCTATAACTCCCGTCCCGAAGTGACCATTGCCAGAGACAATGACTTTGAGGTAGTGGCCGAAGGCAGGGAGGTATTTTTAAAGGGTTACAGGATCGGCGGCATGACCCATACTGCCGGATCGGCAGGCCTGCGGTACGACAGCCCCAGGTATTGGTTTGTGGGTGTGAACGCGAACTACTTCAACGACATTTACCTCGACATCAATCCCGACCGGCGTACGGCCGAAGCCCTCGGGAACCTGGTGCACACAGACCCCCAGTGGGAAGAACTGCTCAGGCAGGAAAAATTGTCCGATGCCTTCACCTTCGATGCCTTTGCTGGAAGATCGTGGCGGATCCAACGGCAGTATTTTATCAATTTCAATATCAGTGTCAGCAACCTGATGAACAAACAGGATTTTCGCACCGGCGGGTTTGAGCAGCTGCGTTATGATTCACACAGGCCCGGTCAGTTCGCACCCAAGTATTTTTACCTCTACGGCAGGACCTATTTTGCCAACCTGGCCCTCAGGTTTTAAGCCCACATAACATTTAAAGACCCGTTATATGATGTACCGCCTGAAGAAAAAAGCCCTGCTGATGCTCCTCCCTGCAGTTTCCCTTTTGCCGGGTGGCTGCATCCACGATGATTTCGCCGAATCCCTTCCGGATGATATCCCCGTGGGCAATGTCATCACCATTGCACAGCTCAGAGAGTTGTACCAGGCAGGACCCCATGAATTTACCAGCGATTATTCGGTGTATGCCACGGTGACCATGGACGACAAAAAGGGGAATATCTACCGGAGCGCATTTGTCGAAGACGGCACCGCGGCCATCAACCTGTGCCTGCAGGCCCCGGGCGGGATTTACCAGGGCGATTCGGTCAGGATCTACCTGAAAGGCACCACCCTGGGCTCATACCAGCAGATGCTGCAGCTCGACAACGTGAACGCCGACCGCAACATCATCAAACTGGCCACGCAAAAAACCGTCGCAGCCTCCCCAATGCGCATCTCCGATATTACCCCCCAACACCAGGGACGACTACTGAAGCTTGCAGAGGTACAGTTTGCCGATGCCCATACCGGGCTCCCCTTTGCCGACGCCGAAAACCTCCAGCCCCAGAACCGGAGGCTGGAAGACTGCGATGGCAACAGCATCATTGTCCGCACCAGCGGATATGCAAGCTTTGCCGGTCAGCCGGTTCCCGGGGGCAATGGCAACCTGGTGGCCATCGTTTCCCAGCATATGAACCAAATGCAGCTTTATATCCGCCACCTGGATGAAGTGGAACTAGATGGGGAGCGATGTGCTATTCCGGGCGATGATCACGAACTAATCACCCTGGCCCAACTGAGGCAAAACTACCGGGAAGGAGTCGCCCGCATACCCGACAACACCCGCATCGAAGGCGTGGTGATCTCCGACCGGGAGCACTCAAACCATCCCGGACAGAACCTCTTTATGATGGACGAATCGGGTCAGGGCATGGTGGTGAGGTTCGGTAGTTTTCACGATTTCCCACTGGGCACCCACATCAGGGTACTCGTATCAGGACTGAGGGTAAGCGATTACCAGGGCTTGCTGCAGATAGACAATACACCCATTGCACAGGCCCACAATCTGGGTACAGCCGACCTGCCTGCCCCCAGAGAAGTGAGCGTCCGTGAGATCAGGGACAACATTGATACCTACCAGTCTACCCTGGTGCGCATCAGCGGGGCAATCATATCGGGAGGAAATACGTTTGCGGGCACACTGACCATCACCGACAATACGGGCAGCATGCCCATGTACACCCACAACTGGGCCAGTTTTGCAGGCAATGCGCTACCCACCGGCGTTCTTACCCTTACCGGCATTGCCTCTTATCATTTTGAGCCCCAGCTGATGATCAGAAGCCTGAACGATATTATTATAGAATAACAAAAAACGGTTTACCATGAACCCAACCCAGATCCGGCAGTTCTTTTGCGCAGTGGCGGCCCTGCTGTTGTTGCCCGTACTGACCTCATGCGAAAAAGACCCCGAACATCCCCCCCTGAATGAACCGGGCGAAGTGTTGAGCATGTCGGAACTCAGGGGGCTCTACGACGGTCGCCCCCTGTCCTTCATCGAACCCATGTCGGTTTATGCCACGGTGACCATGGATGGATCGTCCGGAAACATATACCGCGAGGCCTATGTACAGGATGCCACTGCAGGGATCCACCTGCGCATGGACTTTGCCGGCGACCTCCGGGTGGGCGACTCGGTGCGGCTCTCCCTGAAGGGCTCGGTGCTGAACTCTTACAACAACATGCTTCAGCTCGACTCTGTACAATTCGGGAACAACCTGATACTGCAGGGCGAGGGCATCCCTGTCGATCCGGTTGTGGTTGAAATTGCCGACATCCTCGCCGGGGGCTATCAGGCCCGGTTGGTCCGGCTCGAAGAGGTGCAATTCAGCAGCACGGAACTGGGCAGGACATTTGCCGATGCAGAAAATCAGCAAAGCGGGAACAGGGTGCTGGAAGATTGCCATGGCGACCGCATCATCGTCCGTACCAGCGGATTTGCCGATTTTGCCGGCCAGGAAGTACCCCGGGGCAACGGCAGGCTGGTAGCCGTTGTTTCGCAGTTTCACGACAACTGGCAATTGCTCATCCGCAACCCGGACGAACTGGATATGGAGGATGAGCGATGCATCATCCACGAAAATCTGGTGACCTCGATCAACGAAGACTTCCAGGGATACGAGAATTTCGAGAACATCGAACAGAACGGCTGGCAAACCATTTCCGAGGAAGGCGGCAGGGTGTGGATCTGCCGCACCTTTGCCGGGAATCATTATGCCCAGGCAACCGCATTCAACTCACCCGACCCAAACAACATCATGTGGCTGATCACCCCCCCGGTCGACCTGAATGCCAGCAGTTCGCCCGTACTCGAATTTCAAAGCGCACACGAATTCCTTACACATGATGCAGTCGGTTTGTATATTTCATCCGACTTTGAAGGCGACCCGGCCCGGGCCTCATGGGAGCCGCTGGAGGCGAGGCTGGCAGGTCAACAAGACAGCTTCCACACATGGATTGACTCGGGAGAGATCGACCTGAGCGGATTCCAGGGAGTTGTGCATATTGCCTGGAGGTACGAAGGCAGTCATCCTCAGGGGACCAACGGTTCATTCAGGATAGATAATGTGAGACTTTACGACAAAGACAACTAAGCCTCACTCACTGCAGAGTTCCCTGAGCACCTCCACCAGGTATTCGACTTCCGCAAGGGTGTTCTGCCGGCCGAAGGATAAGCGCAAAGAGGGCTTGCCGGGGTCCACTCCCATGGCAGCCAGCACATGGGAACCCTGGTTGCTGCCCGATGCACAGGCACTGCCGGCCGAAACACAAAGCCCCTCCATATCGAGCCTGGGCATGAGCATACCGGCATCGAGGCTTGAGGGCAGGGTCAGGTTTAGGATGGTTTGCAGGGAGCTGCCATCGACGTCTCCGTTGAACACCACTGCCGGAGCCAGCTCCCGGAGCTTTCCGATGCAGGCCTGCCTCAGATGGCTGATATGCCTGCTGTCTTCTTCCATGCGCTCGTAAGCCAATTCGAGAGCCCGGGCCATTCCGGCGATGCCGCATACGTTTTCTGTCCCGCCCCGCAAATTTCTTTCCTGCTTCCCCCCCCTGATCAGGCTGCCCAGACGCAGCCCCCCCCGTACATACATAAAACCCACCCCTTTCGGACCGTAGAATTTATGGGCACTGCCCGCCGCAAAGTCCATCAGCTGCCTGCCCAGATCCACAGCAAATTTCCCAATGGTCTGTACCGTATCGGAATGAAAGAGGGCCTGGTGCTGACGGCAGAGTTCACTTACCTCGCGGATGGGCAAAAGATTGCCTGTTTCATTGTTGGCATGCATCAAACTGACCACAGTCCCTTTGTTGTTCTCCAGCAAAAAGGCCAGGTGATCGAGATTGACATGGCCCTTGCTGTCGATATCTGCAATATGCTGCTTCACCCCCATCTGCCGGGACAGCGCCCCGATGGTTTGCACAACGGCCGGATGTTCAAGGGGGCTGCTTACAATCTGTTTGAAGCCCAGATCCCTGCAGCAGCCCCACAAAATGGCGTTGTTGGCCTCTGTGCCCCCCGAAGTAAAGAATATTTCTGAGGGGGAGGCTTTCAGCAGAGCGGCCACACTGCGCCTGGCCTGCTCGACCACGACACGGGCCCTTCGGCCCGCTTCGTGGACAGAAGATGGGTTACCGTATGTGCTGCGCATACAGTCGGTTACCGTTTTCATCACCTCCGTGGCTACCGGTGTGGAAGCTGCGTTGTCGAAATAAATCAGGGGGCGTTTGGCGAAGCCAGACTTCTTTATATGATCATTTTCCTGTGTGTCGAACATTTTTCATGGGGGATTAAGCCCTCAAAAATAGGAAATCTGGCGTTGGGAAACCAGGCTGGCCCCGCCACTATTTTTTATTTTATCGGGGAAAAAATGTACTTTTGAACACCCCGGGCCCTGCCGGAGGCGAGAATCCCCTGCCGGGCCCATCAATCGAACCTAACCTGCTAACCGTCGTGGCTGATAGTCTGGTCATCATTCCAACCTATAACGAGAGGGAGAACATAGAGAACATCACCCGCAGGGTCTTCTCTCTCCAGGGGGATTTCCACATCCTGGTAGTCGACGACAATTCGCCCGATGGCACAGCCGATGTGGTGAAGGGGCTGATTCCGGTATTTCCGGGAAGGCTTTTCCTCGAGACCAGGAAAGGGAAGCTGGGACTGGGAACAGCCTATATTTACGGATTCAAGTGGGCACTCAGGCGTCATTACAACTATATCTTTGAGATGGATGCCGATTTTTCGCACAACCCCAACGACCTCCTAAGGCTTTACGAGGCTTGTGCCACAGACGGGTACGACATGGCCATTGGTTCGAGGTATATTGACGGGGTCAATGTGGTGAACTGGCCCATGGGCAGGGGATTGATGTCGTATTTTGCATCCATTTATGTGCGTGTGGTCACCGGGATGCCCATACGGGATACAACAGCCGGATTCAAATGCTACAAACGGGAAGTATTGGAAGCCATTGACCTGGATAAGGTCAGATTCAGCGGGTACGCATTCCAGATTGAGATGAAGTTCACGGCCTGGAAAATGGGTTTTCGTATCACGGAAGTGTCCATTGTATTTACCGATCGCACACAGGGAGAGTCGAAGATGAGCTCCGGCATCTTCAGGGAAGCCGTACTGGGAGTCATCCAACTCCGATGGAAGAGCCTGGTAAACCCCGCGAAATACCGCTTACCGAAGTCCTGAACAGAAGGGGTGTTCCGGCACAGCATTTGCACACAAATCCAGGATCATGTCGTCAACAAGCTAT
Organism: Bacteroidales bacterium; assembly: GCA_003560165.1. Taxonomy (GTDB): domain Bacteria; phylum Bacteroidota; class Bacteroidia; order Bacteroidales; family UBA7960; genus PUPG01. Next base: position 4,729 of record PWJC01000009.1, on the reverse strand, counting down.
TTTCTCAAAAATGCACGCATTGTCAATGAGGGCCTTTCTTATTCGGGCGACCTGCTCATCGACAAGGGGATTATCCGGAAGATTTTCACGGGCGGACACAACGGGCAGCTGGAAGAGTCGGACAGAGAGGTGATCGACCTGGACGGGCTGCTGCTGTTGCCCGGAGTGATCGACGACCAGGTCCATTTCCGGGAACCGGGACTGACCCATAAGGGCAGCATCCAAACCGAATCCCGGGCAGCGGTAGCCGGGGGCATCACCAGTTATATGGAAATGCCCAACACCCTGCCCCAAACCACCACCCAGGCAAGGCTTGAAGAGAAATTCAGGCTAGGACAACAGCACAGCCTGGCAAATTTTTCATTCTATATCGGGGCGACCAACGACAACCTTCCCGACATCCTTGCCAGCAATCCGGAGCTGGTATGCGGCATAAAGGTATTCATGGGTTCCTCGACAGGGAATATGCTGGTTGACGATCCTGGTTCTCTTTCCGGGATCTTCCGGGAAGCCAGGCTCCCGGTGGCCGTACATTGCGAAGACGAGGCCATCATCCGGGCCAGGCTCGGGGCAGCAAAATCGAAGTATGGCGAAGACATTCCCCCCGGCCACCATCCGCTGATCCGCAACCACGAAGCCTGTTTGACCTCTTCGAGGCTGGCCGTTTCACTGGCTGAAAGGTACGACACCCGCCTGCACCTGCTGCACCTGAGTACCCTCGATGAGATCAGAATGCTCGACAACGAAACGCCCTTGAAAAACAAGCGCATTACCGCCGAAGTCTGTGTACACCACCTGTGGTTCTCCATGGATGATTATGCCGGCAAGGGAGCATTTATCAAGTGGAACCCGGCCGTCAAGTATGAGGAAGACCGCCGCGGCCTGATCAGGGGGATCAGGGAAGGCTTCCTGGACGTGGTCGCCACAGACCATGCACCCCATACAAGGGAAGAAAAGCTTCGGCCCTACACCCAAAGCCCTTCGGGAGGGCCCATGGTTCAACACGCATTGCCCGCCATGATGACACTGGCAAAACGGGAGAAGATCCCGCTGGAGCAGATCGTGCAACTCATGTGCCACAATCCGGCCATCTGTTTTAACCTCAGCGGACGCGGATTTATCAGGGAGGGGTATGCTGCCGACCTGGTGGTGGTCGATCCAGACAAGCCCTGGGTAGTGGAAAGCGACAACATCCTCTGCCATTGCGGCTGGTCGCCCCTCGAAGGGACAACCCTGGCGGCCACTGTTGAATATACGTTTGTTAACGGCAATCTCGTTTATAAGCAGGGAAGCTTTGACGAAACCATCAGGGGAGAGGCACTGAGGTTTTCCAGGTAAGGGATCATGAAACCAGGTACGGTATTTGATACGTAGTAAACGGGGAAGGAACGAAGGAACGAAAGGAACGAAAAAGTTGAAAAGCTGAAGAGTTGAAAAGTGGAATCTTAAACCCATTAAACTTTTAAACTTTTAAACCTCTTGGGATTTTCCCGGGTTTTAACTGTCGCGCTGTCTTCAGGCTGAAGCGAAATGACCTTTTGACCTTTTGATAAATTATAAACACATAAAACCCAAGGCAAATTGAAAATATGGGTGATCATTGCGGCAATGTTGCTTCTGGGCGCATGCAATTTTTTCCGGGCCCCCGGCAAGCACGAGTGCGAAAAAATTTTGTCGAGAGATGAGATGGTCGACATCCTTACCGATATCTACATCCTGGAAGCCTATCTGATCGAATACGCCTATTTCGAGCGCCGGATCAGGGATTCTGCCAACTATTACTATGCGGGTATCTTCGACCGCCACCAGGTCGACCCGGCAGATTTTGAACAAGCCCTGTCGTGTTATCTGCTCGACAGAGGTGAAATGGACATGATCCACGAACAAATGCTCAACCACTTGAGCATTCTTGAAAGCGAGGCCTTCCGGCCTTCGGCCGACCCTGAGTCAGAGGAGGATTTCCCTGGAATAGTCCCCGAATAATGGCCATCATTCAGGCTTCGGGGTAAAAATCAGGCATTTCAGTCCGGGGTTTCTGCCCCTTCGGGGAACAGGCTGTCCAGGAGGTTGTCGTCTGCCATGTTCGGCAGAGTGACCTTCAGCCGGGGCTCGGCTTCCATGGCCCTTTTGATGGCAAAAATGGCTTCGGGGTTCCGGGCCCAGCTTCGCCTGGCGATGCCATTGTTCACGTCCCAGAAGAGCATGCTTTCGAGGCGGCGCTCCGATTCGGGGCTGCCATCGATCAGCAGCCCAAAGCCTCCATTGATCACCTCACCCCAGCCAACGCCTCCACCATTGTGCAGGGATACCCAGGTGGCCCCCCGGAAACTGTCGCCGATCACATTCTGAACAGCCATGTCGGCAGTGTACTGCGAACCATCGTATATGTTGGAGGTTTCCCGGTAGGGGCTGTCGGTTCCGCTTACATCGTGATGATCGCGCCCGAGTATGACCGGTCCACTAATCCGGCCCTGGCGGATGGCTTCATTAAAGGCTCGTGCAATGCGGATCCTCGCCTCGCTGTCGGCGTAGAGTATCCTTGCCTGTGAGCCCACCACCAGCTTATTTTCCCCTGCCTGGCGTATCCAGCGCAGGTTGTCTTCCAGTTGCTGCCTGATCTCGGCCGGGGCGGTGGTCATCATCGAGGCAAGTACATCGGAAGCGATCCGGTCGGTAAGCTCCAGGTCATCAGGGTCGGAAGAAGCACAAACCCAGCGGAACGGTCCGAAACCATAGTCGAAACACATGGGGCCCATGATGTCCTGCACATAAGAGGCATATTTGAAACTGCCATCGTCCCGGTACACATCGGCCCCGGCGCGCCCGGCTTCCAGCAAAAAGGCGTTTCCGTAATCCCAGAAATACATTCCGCGGCCTGCCAGTTTATTTACAGCATCCACATGCCTCAGCAGTGAGGCAGCAACCCGTTCACGGAACTGGTCAGGATCGGCGGCCATCATGATATTGGCTTCTTCAAAACTCAGCCCCACCGGATAATAGCCTCCCGAATAGGGGTTGTGCAATGAGGTTTGGTCGGATCCCAGTTCCACATCGATGTCGCTTTCCACCAACTTTTCCCACAGATCAACCACATTGCCCTGGTAGGCAAGGGAAATGGCTTCCCTTCGTTTTTTGGCAAGCTGTATCCGCGGCAGGAACTTATCCAGATCGTGGTACACCTCATCCACCCATCCCTGCTGGTATCGGAGTTGCACGGCCTTCGGATTGACCTCCGCCACCACCCCGATGGCCCCGGCAATGGTGGCAGCCTTGGGCTGGGCACCCGACATGCCACCCAGCCCGCTCGAAACAAAGAGTTTCCCGGAAAGGCCTTCCCGGCCGCTCCTGAGCAGACGCCCGGCATTTAATACCGTGATAGTGGTCCCGTGCACAATGCCTTGTGGGCCAATGTACATGAAAGACCCTGCTGTCATCTGACCGTACTGGGTCACTCCCAGGGCATTGAACCTTTCCCAGTCGTCGGGCGAGGAATAATTCGGGATCATTATCCCGTTGGTAACCACAACCCGGGGTGCATCGGGGTGTGAGGGGAAGAGACCCATGGGGTGGCCACTGTACAAAACCAGTGTTTGCCGGTCAGTCATCGTGGCCAGGTATTGCATGGTGAGCAGGTATTGGGCCCAGTTCTGAAAAACCGCCCCATTGCCCCCGTAGGTGATCAATTCGTGAGGATGCTGGGCAACAGCAACATCCAGGTTGTTGCTCAACATCAGCATAATGCCTGCTGCCTGCCGCGAACGATGCGGGTAATCATCAATCTGGCGGGCATGGATAGTGTAGCCGGGACGGAAACGGTACATATAGATCCGTCCATAGGTTTTAAGTTCATGGGCAAATTCAGGGGCCAGAACCTTGTGAAACTCCTCAGGGAAATACCTGAGGGCGTTTTTCACTGCCAGACGCTTCTGGCTGGCGGTGAGTATGTCTTTGCGCCGTGGTGCATGATTGATTTTTGGATCATGGGCCTGCGGTGGGGGCAGGATACCCGGAATCCCCCGGAGAATGCTCTTTTGAAAGGATGTCAGGGACATGGTCTGCTGGTATAAAAATGATCTGAAGTGACACTGCGGCCAAAACCGGCCATTGCCCGGGCTTTTGCCAGGCGGGGACATCAGTCGCAATCAGGCACCGAATCCGCATCAAGAAAGGGAATGTCCCACGAAAACCAATCCTGCCCGATCATTTCCATGGTGATGCCTTCGGCCATAAACCTCAGGCCGGCACGCAAACCCCTTTTGCTCTGCCCGGGTGCCAGGCAGATGGTGGTTTCCTCGCTTTCGAAAATGATCTGATCATCGCGGTAAAAGGCAGCAACAAAAGTTACTTCCCGATAATCATCCCCCAAATTGGTCAGCTGCAGGTTCAGCACGGCCTGGGGATCGCTGGCAAATATCCTGTCGCGCTGCCATCGGAATTCAATGCGGATGTCCTCCACGGTATCGTGCTCGTGATAAACCACCTGCGAAAAAGCCCTGGTAGCCGGGAACATCAGGACACAGGCCATCAGGAAAAACAATATATGTGTGTTCATTTGTTTGTGTTTTTATGGTGAGGAAGAAGAGTCAAAAGGTCAATTCGCTTCAGCCTGAAGACAGCGCGACAGTTAAAACCCGGGAAAATCCCAAGAGGTTTAAAAGTTTAATGGGTTTAAGATCCAACTTTTCAACTTTTCAACTTTTCAACTTTTCAACTTTTCAACTTTTCAACT
>PWJC01000006.1 GCA_003560165.1 Bacteroidales bacterium | reverse complement strand
GTCACTGCATTTTCGAGTCGGAGGAAGCAATTTCGCACGTTACCGCGCTAGCACGCATTGGTTTGGAGGTCAGGCATGCCGAAAGCCACCCGAATAGGCACCTTTCGTCAGAACATGATGAGTCATGACGCCATTTATGAACTCGATCCTCCGCATCGGTTCAGGAACAATCGTCGCGCCACGCACTTTCGGGTGATAAGCAGCACGCATAACTCGTACGTGTACACGGTCAAGAGTCCATTGAGTGCCGAGCATTCGCATCGGTACCCGTGGCGCGTCAAGCTTCTCACAATCGTGCGGCACGTGCCGGGGAACGTGAGTCACGATGTTCTCCTTCGGGAATTGGGGTATGACGAGATTGGAGCGTAAATGCCAGTCACAATTGAGTCTGCAAGACGCGACATTCGTCGCGAACTCGCTCGTGCCGTTAGGCGCGTCAAGAAGGAAGCTCGCCCGCGCGTAACCCTCGTCAAGCGCGCCCGCCGCATTAGTGACCGGTGGGTCAACACGGGTGACCTCGTGTATTACGAAGGCAAAACGCCAGTCATGCGGTACGAAGTCAAGCACGACCCGGTTCACGGTCCCCTGTACGCAGCCACGTTCTCGACATTATGGAGCACGCGAGGATCACGCTTCCTAACGTACGGATTCGATCCGAACACGCTCCAGAAGCCAACACCGTACGGCATGGGCACGCTCCTGCTTGATAGGGACATTCCCGACCGCCTCAAGAGCGTGTACAACAGGACGCTCCTAACGGACGTGATGCGGGAGGAAGTGCAACCGCTCTTGCGTTTGCATAAGAGCATGCGGCGGCAGTTCATGCGGGCCAGCATGAGCCTTTCCGGACGGAAAGAAGCGTACGTTACTGCCACTCGCATTCTTGGGCGCCGCCCCAGCATGGAGGAACTCGCTATCGCTCGCGCCATGCGGCATGCGTTAGAGCCGTTGCTGGACACGCCAATGATTGCGCTTCCAACCCTTAAGCGCCTGTCAAAGCGTTTATGGCGGCATCGAAGTAACGACTTGCGTGTCAAGACGATTGCGGCTGCGGGTCGCATGACTTCTGAGCGCATCACGCGTGAGGGTCAGAAGAAGTTGGATTCCATGAAGCGCTTGCGGCCGCGTCACTGGCGGTGGCTGGTGCGGCAGAACGCGCGAGTCATGCGACGCTTAGGTGCGGAGGACCCGCCCGAGCACACGTTCGTGCGTCAAGTGATGCTCGCGTGCGATTACTTCCCTGACACGCGTCGTCACGGGAACGTCATCCGAGAGTTAGCGCGCTGGCCGGTGGATTACGACAAGGTCATCGTTCAGGTTGCGCTTGAGGCCATCAAGAAGTACGTTACCAGCCCGAAATGGAACGCGCGGGACGCGTGGTCAAGCCCGCGCGTCATGAGTCGCATTCTCGTGCGTTTGGATGAAGCGTCAGACAGCATCAAAGTTGATGGGGACTTGCGTCGCGCTAGCTTGGAACGCCTGTACCACATGGCAACCAAACTTGGTGAGCTGGAGCCAGAGGAAGCACTTCAGTATGGGCGTTTCCGAATGAGCATGCCGACTGGTGATGAACCCGTCAAGGTTGGCATGCATTCGTTCATTCCCCTCCTGACGCACTTAGACCTTTATAACGAGGGTCAGCTCATGAATCACTGCTTGTTCGGCGGGTGGGCGCGGCATCACGCGAGCGGTGATTACCGGTCGTACCGCGTCCTGTGTGGGGAGCGTCACGCGGCGACACTCATGCTGCACGCTAATTACGGTAACGGCTGGAGGTTGTCACAACTGGTGGGGAAGCACAACACCAACCTCACTTATGAGCAAACGCAACTCCTGAATGACGCGTACGCGTTCATGGCTCTCGCTAACGAAAGGGGAACGCATGAGGGAAGTCATCAAACCAATTCATAGGCTGCTCCTGAACGTGAAAACGGATGCGTTACTCGCGTTCCTGAACACCATGAGTGTCACGTGGTCACTAGCGAGGGAGGAAGATGGCGCTTTCCGAGCGGAAATACGTCTCGGTGACCGGGTGTTCGAGGGATGGCATCAGCATATTCCTCATAACGCTCTCGTTCACGCGGTTGCGAGATTTCTCGTGTTCGCGCAACTCGACTTTCATGAGTACAAGGAGGTAATTGATGCCGGTTAGGACGTACGTCATTACGATTGATGAAGCGCCAGATCAAGTTCCGTTAAGCGGCTGGCTGCCGCTAGCGATGGGTTTCGAGATTGGAGACGGCATTCGTGAAGTGACGGTGGATGAGGAAGTCATTATCGTGCCTCGTGACGAGAGCGAGCGGAAGGAGTAATCATGAAGGTATTGACCGAGTACCTGCGCGTCAAGGCTGAACGTCAGAAGCTGGAGAAGCGCGAGAAGGAACTGGATGCCGCCATCAAAGCTGCGCTGGAGCGTGGCGAGCGAGTCACAAATCATGCGCGGGAAGCATTCCTGATTGACGTGAATCGCCGCAGCATCACGGTGGATGACTTCATTGAGTCGTTCGATTTGCAGCGGTTCGCTGCCGTCGCGGACGTGAGCGTCACGAAAGTGGATGCGCTCATTAAGTTGGGCGCATTGAGGGAGGAGGACGTGAATCGCATCACGCGAGCGAGCGTGAGTCATCGGGTTGGCATTCGCAACCTCTAGTCACACTAGTCCAAAGTGGGGTAGAATGAGGGGCAG
>PWJC01000131.1 GCA_003560165.1 Bacteroidales bacterium | reverse complement strand
TTTTAGCTGACATCCGACCCAAAAACCCTTATTTGCAGGGCTTTTAGCGGTTGCAAAGCTAAAGGTAAAAGCAGGATCACGGCCGAGAATGTAGAATCAAGTACTGCTTCAAAATCGGTGAGTATATGCTTGTAAATACTTTTTCAATTAAGAGTTTAAAATAATTCTTCATAATTAAACCTTAAACCCCTGCACTTTTCGATTTAATAAATTCAACTTACACTTAAATAGACATAGCACTACTTCATAGCATTCCATACTTTAACAATATGTCCCGTTCTAACCAATTGTATTATTTTTATCATAGTTTTCGTTATCAATCTGCATTTTGAGAGCAGCTGTTATTGAATCAAAAATTGTTTTCAATTGTTTTTTTTGCAAACGTAAATGATATTTCTTGCAAATAGGGAAAACATTTTTGGCTCGATAAATGCTTTCTCGATTCTCAACAATAACCCATATAAAGGGTGCCAGGCCTTTTTGTTAGATGGTAATAATAATTCTATCGGCGATACCACTACATTATAACTATTTCTAACCTGAAAACCCATTTCTTCCAATAAAGCTTCTAGATCATTTTTATCTAAACTATATGCTGTTGACTTAAAAATTTTTTTTAATCTTCTCCATAGGTGTTTGTTTTTATGATTATTGATTACTAATAACCCATCATCCTTTAAAAGTTTAAAAATCTTTTTTAAAGCATCTTTTCTGAGTTCCGGTTCAGCGTTTGGAAAAAAACGAAAAGCGGTAATTAAGTCGAATTTTTTCCCTAATAATATATCTTCTTTGGTAATATCGCCTTGTATAAACTTCAATTCTGGATTATTATTGATTGCCTTTTTAAGCATTGAAGCAGATAAATCGACACCGATAGGTTGTTCGGTCCTATCTTTTAAATAACTAATAATTCTTCCTGAACCACAAGCAAAATCCAAGTGGGTTGGATTATTTATAAAACCGTCTAAAACATTGTCCAGTACATATTTTTCTAGATCCCACATAAATTTTATATGGTTATGATTTTCAAAACTTTCATGATACCAGGTTCCATCAATATTCTTATGTGACTTCCTGTAACTATTGTCAGTTGAGTATCTATTATTTTTTCCCATTTTCCATTTTCTTACCTTTTATAATATTATCTATTATCTCCCTCACCGCACCCTCGCCCGCCCTATTTTTAGCGACGTAAGCACAGTTTGCCTTAACCTCTTCTACCGCATCAGCAGGACAGGCCGCGTAACCGCAGGCCTTCATCGCCTCGATATCATTTAAGTCATCCCCAATGTAGGCGATCTGCGAGAACTCCACCATGTACTTTTTCCGTATTAGTTCTAATACTTCCTTTTTGTTTTCAACACCCTGGTGGACCTCTTTAACCTTTAGCTCCGCCGCCCTCTTTTCAACTATCACTGAAGTTCTGCCCGTAATGATGACCGGTATGATTCCAAACTGCCCCAAACAGGCGATGGCATATCCATCCTTGATATTAAACGCTTTAAGCGCTTCTCCTTCAGCACCCATATATATCTTACCGTCGGTAAGGGTCCCGTCTACGTCAATGGCCAATATTGTAATTTCGATTGGTATCATAATAGTATCCCTGCATTCATGATATCTAAAACCCTGATTGTACCGATCAGCACATCGTTTTTCTCCACAACCGGAAGGGAAGTAATATTTTTTTCGTGCAACAACCTCAAGGCATCGACCGCCAAAACCTCGGCATCTACTGTGATCGGATTTTTCGTCATGCAATCGTCGATCAGCAGATTGTAACTGTCCGGGTTCTTTCTAAACAGACGGCGCAGATCTCCATCGGTAAAAACACCCTTTAAGACCATATTTTCATCGACAATGTTGACCATACTAAGGCCCTTTGAGCTCATCTCCAGGATGGCCTCATTAAAAGTGCTGTTTAGGAGAACGATGGCATTAGCCCGCCCCTTATGCATAATAGCGCCGACCTTGACCAGCAATTTTTTCCCCAGTGCGCCTGAAGGGTGAATCATGGCATAGTTTTCCTCGTTAAACCCGTAAAGCTTAGACAGCACCACAGCTAATGCATCGCCAAAAACCAGAACCGCTGTCGTACTGGAAGTTGGAGCCAGATTCATCGAACAGGCTTCTTCAATCCTGGGGAATATATAAGCCAGATCGCTGTAGGCCACCATAGTCGAATCCTTGTTGCCGGTAATAGTTATAATCTTGGCCCCGATCAGCTTTATGTTAGGCAAAATCTGCAATATTTCTTCGATTTCGCCGCTGTTGCTGATGGCCATCACCACATCTTCACCGTTAACCATCCCTAAATCGCCGTGCAGGGCTTCGGCGGGGTGCAAAAAAATTGCCGTGGTTCCCAAACTGGACATAGTCGCCGCAATCTTTCTAGCCATATGCCCCGACTTGCCCATGCCGGTTACGATCAGCTTGCCCCGGCAGTTGTAGATAGCCTTGACAATATCGATGAAACTGCCATCCAGCGACCCGCAGATCTGCTCCAAAGCCCTAACCTCGGTTTTAAATACTTTTTGGCCTTCTTCGAGAATATCCATAAGCTTAGCCACCCTATCCAAAATATTTACCTTGCCGCCTCATACACCTTGATTAACCTTTTCAGCATCGCTTCCACTCGGTCCAAATAAACCATATTCGGCCCGTCCGATTTGGCCCGTTCCGGTTCGGGG
>PWJC01000148.1 GCA_003560165.1 Bacteroidales bacterium | reverse complement strand
GTTTTGGTCGTTTTAAACAGGGTGCGGCACCTGGAAGGTATTCCCGGCCCGCACCCCTTTTCTGTTTCCGGCAGGCATTAATGGGCTTCGGCCGCGGCAAGGACAAATTCGGTGGTTTTGTCCTCGGTGACGATCTGACCGTCGAACAGCCGGATGATCCGCTGTGCGTAGGAGGCATCGCGCTGGGAGTGGGTCACCATGATGATGGTGGTGCCGTTCTTGTTCAGGCTCTCCAGCAGGTTCATCACTTCATCGCCGTGGGTCGAATCGAGGTTACCGGTGGGCTCATCGGCCAGAATGATATGGGGTTTGGCCACCACGGCGCGGCTTACGGCTACGCGCTGCTGCTGCCCGCCCGACAATTGCAGCGGGAAGTGGTTTCTGCGGTGCATGATCTGCATTTGTTCAAGCACTTCCTCTACCCGCTTTTTTCGTTCCGATGTGCTGTATCCCAGATATATCAGGGGCAACTCCACATTTTCGAACACACTGAGCTCGTCAATGAGGTTGAAGTTCTGGAAAACGAAGCCGATGTTCCGCTTGCGCAGGTTGGCACGTTGCTTCTCGGAATAGCCCGACACTTCATAATCCAGGAAGTTATAGGCTCCGCCGGTTGGGTTGTCGAGCAGCCCGAGGATGTTCAGCAAGGTCGACTTGCCGCAGCCCGAAGGCCCCATGATGGCTACAAACTCCCCTTCTCTGATCTCGAACGATACCTTGTTCAGGGCGGTGGTTTCCACTTCTTCGGTGCGGAATACCTTGGTCATTTCAACTGTTTTGATCATGATTGATAAGATTTAAACGTGGATAATGGTTTTAATTCTAGACGTAAGGACTTGGCTTTTTGTTACATGCGGTGCATTATTTATCTGAAGATCAACCGGTCCTTGTCTCCGTAACTGTCGTAGGACGATACGATAACCCGTTCGCCCGGTTCCAGTCCTTCGAGCACTTCGTAGTGGTGTATGTTCTGGCGCCCGATGCGAATGCGGCGTTTGGTGGCCTGGGAACCGGATGAATCCAGCACATAGATCCAGTTGCCGCCGGTGGTCTGGTAAAAACCACCTCTGGGTATGATCAGGGCGTCGGCCACCCCGCTGAACTGGAGCCTCATCTGGAGGGTCTGGCCCCTGCGGATGCCCTGGGGCTCGCTGCCTGCGAAAGTCAGGTCCACTTCAAAGGCTCCGCCTGTGATATTGCTGTAGATCTTGCTGATCTCAAGCCGGTAATTCTCTCCGCCATAGTCGAAGGTGGCAGGTTGGCCCACATAGGTGCGGTTGACATAGCGTTCGTCGATGCGGGCCCTGAGCTTGAAGCCGTCGAGTACATCGATCTGTCCCAGGTTTTGGCCCTGGCTCTTGGTTTCTCCGCGCTCTGAATGGAAGGAAGAGAGCTGCCCGCCGATGGGGGCACGTACGATCAGGTTTTCAATGGCCTGGTTCAGCATCTCGATATTGGTCTCGATCCGTCCGATATGCCGGTTGATCTGTTGCATCTGGGTGGCCGTATAAAGCGAGTCATGCTGCCTGGTGCGCTGCCCGATCTCGTATTGACGAAGGGCCAGCTGATAATCCCTTTCCGCATTTTCATATTCCTGGTCGGAGATCACCCCATGCTCGAAAAACGAACGCTTCCTCTCGAAGTCCTTGCGGGCAATATCCAGCTGATATTCCAGCTGCGCTTGCAGGCGTTCGAGTTCAAAAGCATTGCGTTCGAGCCCCAGCCGTGTATTTTGCCACCTGTCCAATACCTCCAGCGCCGTATTTTCCTGTTGCATGTAATTGAGTTCCATCTGGGTGTTCGAAAGCCGGAGGATCTTGTCCCCTTCTTCAAGTTGTGCGCCATCGCGTACATACACCTCTTCTACCCGGCCGCCGAACACGGCATCCAGATAAATACTGACAATGGGTTGTACCACCCCGTCGGCCGGGATGAACTCCTGAAACTGACCTTGTTCAACAGTGGAGATCGACATCTTGTCCATGTCGACATACAACCTGCTGCTGGTATCACGGAAAAACAGAAGGTATGCGATAAAGGCAGCAAATGCCATCACTGCGGCTAATCCTGCCAGCTTTTTTACCGTCCATTTCTTTTTTTTAATTGCACGATCCATGAGTGTTTTTTTTTGTTTATCGGTACACCTTCATGATGGCGAATTTTGTGCCAATAATAACAAACATCAGATAAACAGACAGATAAGCTGCTTTCGCCAGAGTTTTTGTCCGAAAAAGTGTCCACCAGCGGTCAGTTACTGTATCATTTCGTACGCCGTGACCCGCCTGCCCCTTCCACCCGGGCCGATGGGGCTTCGGAGAAACGTACGGCTTTGAAATCCTGTGATTTGTTGCTACCTTTGAGAAATTTTCACGCATGGACCGATCACTCGAAGCATTCCGGCAACTGCTCGACATCATGGATGAGCTGAGGGCCAAATGTCCCTGGGACAAAAAACAGACCCTCGAGAGCCTGCGCCATCTTACCATTGAAGAAACCTATGAACTGGCGGATGCCATACTCAACAACGATGCTGCAGAGATCAAAGGCGAACTGGGTGATTTAATGTTGCATATTGTTTTTTATGCAAAAATTGGAAGCGAAACCGGCGATTTCGACATGGCCGGAGTGCTGGAAACCATCAACAAAAAGCTCATTGCCAGGCATCCTCATATTTATGCCGGCACCAGTGCCGAAACGGCCGAAGAGGTAAAGGACAACTGGGAAAAGATCAAGCTCAGGGGAGGAAAAAAACGCGTTTTGTCGGGTGTTCCCGGGGCGCTGCCGGCCCTGGTAAAAGCTTACCGTATCCAGGACAAGGTAAGAGGGGTGGGTTTTGACTGGGTTCACCGGGACGAGGTTTGGGCCAAGGTGCAGGAAGAGCTTGGTGAATTGAAGCACGAAGCAGATCGGGGGGAAGAGCCTGCCAGGATAGAGGCGGAATTCGGAGATCTTTTGTTCACCCTGGTCAATTACGCCCGATTTATCGGTGTTAATCCGGAAAATGCGCTGGAGAGGTCCAACAAGAAGTTCATCCGGCGGTTCGAGTACCTGGAGGCCCAGGCTCAAAAGGCAGGGAAGGAAATGAAAAAGATGAAGCTATCGGAAATGGATGTCTTTTGGGAGGAGGCAAAAAAAACGGAATAGCCCTTCGTGCTTACCCGCCCTTGTCATTGCAACCGCTGCCTGACAAATACAGCTCCAAGTCATAGAAAAACCCCTCACTGGCCTTGTCGAAAACTTCGCCCGCTTCCATGGCGGTGCTTACCTGGGGGATATTCCTGATCGTTTTGATCAGCGGAAGAATTTCAAATTGATCGCTTGGCGCGTTAATCAGAAAAAGGTAGTCCATGTTGGGAGACTCGAACAGGGGTGCATTGCCGCTTTTGTTGGGAATGAGGTAATACCTGATCAGCTGGCCGGGATTTGTATAGGAGTACACGGTGATTTTCCTTTGCCGTGACGGTTTGTCGGGGTTATGCACAAATTCTGGCATTCGCCGGAAAGAGACACCCAGGTGTCGGTTGAGCAGCCAGCACAAACGGTAGCCCTTTTGGGCGGTAAATATGCCCACTGCCCTGAAATCGGGGGTGTACGAAATTTCCAGTCTGCGTTTTTTTGACATCCTGTCTATTGGTTCATTGCTTCCCATGCCATGCGGGCAGCATGTTGCTCTGCCCGCTTGATGCTATAATCCTGACCTCTTCCCGCAACCTTGTCGCCGATGACCAAGTCGATGGTGTACAATTTCCCTCTTTTGCCCTTATCTGTTTCTGCAGTCAGTTGGAACGAAACCGTCTTTTTTTCTTTCTGCGCCCACTCAATCACCTTGCTTTTGAAGTTGAGATCGGTCTGAATGAGCTCTTCGATGTCGAGGTGTGTCTGTATGATTTGCCGGACAATGACTTTTTTTGTGAACAAATAGCCCTTGTCGAGGTAGAGTGCCCCGATAAAGGCCTCGAAAGCATCGCCGAGAATCGAAGAAGTGTTCAGTCCGCTGTCCTTGCTGCTTTCGACCAGCCTGTCGAGGCCCAGTTTCCCGGAAAGCAGGTTCAGGTTGCTCCGGCTGACGATGCGGGAGCGCATCTCTGTCAAAAAGCCTTCGTCTCTGAAAGGGAATTTTTTGAACAGAAAATCGGCCACAATTGATCCGAGTACCGCATCTCCAAGATACTCCAGTCGTTCGTTGCTGTGCCTGAACCCGTTGCTTACAAAGGTTGCCATCGACTTATGGCGGAATGCCAGCCGGTAGATGGCAACGTTTGACGGCCTGTACCCGAAAATATTCCTGATGGCCTCAGACAAGGCTGCGTCTGAAGCATTCCGTTTTCGGTGCAGTAAGTGGAAAAAGCGCAAAATCCTGCTTATTGTGTATACTTTTTAAATGCCACACATGCGTTGTGTCCGCCAAACCCGAAGGTGTTTGACAGGGCCACGTTTACCTTTCTTTCGGTTGGTTTGGAGAAGGTGAAATCGAGCCTGTTGTCTATATCCGGATCGTCGGTAAAATGGTTGATGGTGGGAGGGACGATGTCGTGTTTTACTGCAAGTATGGTGGCAATGGCCTCTGCTGCCCCTGCTGCCCCCAGCAAATGCCCTGTCATCGACTTGGTCGAATTGATGCTGATCTTGTAGGCATGTTCTTTGAACAGGCTTACAATGGCCCTGGGCTCAGCAATGTCGCCAAGGGGGGTGGACGTACCATGGGTATTGATATGGTCTACATCGGTGAGCGCAATACCAGCATCGTCCAGCGCATTTCGCATCACGCTGATGGCTCCCAGGCCATCGGGGTGGGGGCTGGTCATGTGGTATGCATCGGCCGACATGCCTCCACCCACAACCTCTGCATAGATTTTGGCGCCGCGTTTCAGGGCGTGTTCAAGCTCTTCGAATATGATGGAGCAGCCGCCTTCGCCGATTACGAAACCGTCTCTGTCCTTATCGAAGGGGCGTGAGGCCGTGGCCGGGTCGTCGTTTCGCACCGAGATGGCGTGCATGGCGCTGAAGCCGCCCACGCCGGCAGCATTCACTGCTGCTTCGGATCCTCCGCTAACAAACAGATCAGCCTTGCCCAGCCGGATGAGGTTAAAACTGTCCACCAGGGCGTTGGCCGCAGAAGCACAGGCCGAGGTGGTGGTATAGTTGGGCCCGCGCAATCCGTGCTTGATCGAGATATGACCGGCTGCGATGTCGGCAATCATCTTGGGGATGAAAAACGGGCTGAACCGGGGCGGACCATCATGCTTTGCATAAGCCGATACCTCGTTCAGAAAAGTTTCAAGTCCTCCGATGCCGCTGCCCCAGATAACCCCGATCCGGTCGAGGTCTGCCTTTCCCAGTTCGATGCCGCAGTCTTCCAGGGCCTGCGCGGCCGAAACCAGTGCATATTGGGTAAACAGATCGTATTTGCGGGCTTCCTTGCGTTCGAAATGGTCAGCGGGATCATAGCCCTTGACTTCACAGGCAAAACGGGTCTTGAACTGGGAGGCATCAAACCGGGTAATCGGGCCGGCCCCGCCAGTACCGGCCAGCAAGGCGTCCCAATAGTCCGAAACGGTGTTTCCGATGGGGGTAAGGGCGCCCATTCCGGTAACGACTACTCTTTTGAGTTCCATTCGAGAAAGTTTAGTTTATTATGTCCAATGAAGCCCACACAGGTTTGTCTGCCGTTACCGGCGAACAAACCCCTGTGGGCCCCATAAAAAATGCAAGCCTTGACTTACTTGCTGTTATTTTCAATGTAGGCGATCGCTTCACCTACCGTGCTGATTTTTTCTGCCTGGTCGTCAGGAATGGCAATGTTGAACTCTTTTTCGAATTCCATGATGAGCTCAACGGTGTCCAAAGAATCAGCGCCCAAATCGTTGGTAAAGCTGGCTTCGGGTGTTACTTCCTTTTCATCTACACCAAGCTTATCAACAATGATAGCTTTTACTCTTGTTGCAATGTCTGACATGGTTTCTCCTTTTTTTTGTTAAACAGGCTGCAAAGAAAAATATTAAAATCGTCATAAGCAACTTTTTGCCTTATAAATTGTTTAAAACGCTTTAATATTCCGGCATGCAGAATTTACTAAATTTCCAAAAAACACAGTTCTCCGGGGCTTTCCATTGGGGTGCCCGGGTCCTGCCAGATGGGCAATGATAGTTGGGGCTTAAATTGTTCTGTCGCTCTGTCACACAAATATAATGAAATTAACCATTTTTCAAAGCCTCAGGAGTGAATATTCCGTACCGCCCCCTTCCTCCCCGTTTCCTGCATCAGGTATTGTTCCACTACCCGTGGATAATGCCTATGCTCAAGTTGGCGGATTTTTTCCGCAAGGGTCTCGGGGCTGTCGGTGGGGACTACCTCTACCGTGTCCTGGAAAATGATTGGACCCCGGTCGTATTCTTCGTCGACCAGGTGGATGCTGATGCCGCTTTGCCTGTCGTTTGCCCGGATCACGGCCCGGTGTACGTGCATGCCATACATCCCTTTTCCACCGTAGTCCGGAAGAAGGGCCGGATGTATGTTGAACATGCGGCCGGCGTACCTGTTAACCAGTCGGGGGGGGATCAGCTTCAGATAGCCGGCCAGCACCACGGCGTCGATGCCATAGCTGCTGAAGAGTTGTTCCAGCACCTCAGCGTCGGACCAGGTGCCGGGACCGATCACCTCGCAGGGGACCCCCGCTTCCCTGCTCCGCTGCAGGGCTCCGGCACCCGGATTGTCAGAAACCACCAGTGCCACTTCAATATGCGGATGCCGGGAAAAATACCGGATAAAATTGGCGACATTGCTCCCGCCGCCGGAGGCCATCAGGGCAAGGCGGATTTTTGTCGGGCAATGGCGGCTGGCTGATATCATGCTCTGTTGCGTTAAAGCCTGAACAGCATCCTGTCAGGCCCTTAATGACTCATTCAGACAGGGCGGTTAAGGCTTCTGCCGCTGCGACAAGCAGGGGCTGGCCTGATACTGGCTGGCCCACAGCTTCCAGCATCCATTGCCGGGGTGTGAGCCTTCCAAGTGAAAATATGCGGTCGATCTCAACGGCCATGTCTTTCCCAACCTTTTGCCCCTCCAGCTGAAACTCGATGAGGTGACCGAGGGGGTAGGCGCTCAGGTACAGCGGGTAACTGATCATGTGCGAATAAATGGCCAGAATGGGAGAATCCTGTATCCCGAATACAGGGGCAAAGTAGTTGTTCCAAACCTCCCTGGCGATGTCGATGGTTTGTGCCTTGAGCCTGGCAGGCGTTGTATCGGGGTTTTCATACAACCATTTCCATACCTGCATATCGACAAGGGAAACCCCCATGATCTCGTAGGTCCCCCAGAGGATATCGAGGGTTTTCATATGGGCTGACATGGGGTCGTCTGTCGTAAATCCGAGCAATTCCAGGTCGCGTGTCTGGAATATGAAGGCCAGGGCCTCTGTGAATGCGGTATTGGGAACCCCGATCAGCATGTAATAATCCACGTCTTGCAGGCTGATGGTTTGTTCCACATTATGCCCCAATTCGTGGACGGCAATGTTGAAGCCGTTGTACGTCATCCCTTCGTCGGCGATCCGGGTGCGCAGATGGGCGAACTGTGATCGCATCTGCCCTCCCCAGGCATGGCCGGCACCCCGGGATCCCTCTACCACAATGCGGGAAGCGATCTTATTTGCCCTGTTGCGTTCGTAACCCAGTGAAACCAAAATGTTGGGCAGGTCGGCCTCCAGGGCTCCGGCATCGGGATATTTTTCGCGCACAACGCGGTCGAGCTCGGTTTCCGGAATGGCGCTGCGGGCCTTGAAGCCGTCGTACCAGATATCGAAGGCCTCCAGTGGACGACCCAGGCGGTGGCTGATCAATTGGCCGGTTTTCTTTAAAACCGGGGAGCTTACCACCTCGATAAACAGGGCTTCCACATCGTCTATGCTGAGTTCGAGGCCGCGCTGAAAGGTCCTCTCAATGGCTGTTGGATAGCTGGGAGAGTAGGGATCGGCCTGGCGGCGGGCATGGAAGTTTTCAAGAAGGTGCCAGTACCGGGTGTCGGGTTCGGGAGAAGCTTCGACCACTTCGCCGTTTTCAATCAGCTGGTTGGAGTAAGGCTTCCAGTGAAGCGTTTCGTTGTTGATCACTGCTTCGGGGATGCTCTGGTCGATGATGCGCTGCATCACCTGATAGATCATGCGCTGCCTTTCCAGACCGCGTTCGCTTTCGCTGTAGTTGGATTTGAGCTCATCCCTCAGACCCCAGTGGGAGATCAGCTTCAGATGGTCGGGAAAGATCTGTTCTCCCTGCTCATTGCGCAACTGCCCCATCACGATGTTGTATTCCGACACATAGTTGTCGGCCTCGGTGCCAACTCTCGAAATGTGCTGATTGACCCGGGCCGGAACCCTTGCGTTGAACAGATCGCCCATCCGGGCATAGGCCCATTGCCTGCGGTCCCAATCCCGCCCCAGGGCGTTTTTTTCCTCCAGCGAATAAAATGGGAAATTCAATATGGTGATAAAGGCGATGCGGTTCCTGTAAAAGTCCTCGGCCAGGTGCGCCCCTGCCGCGTAACTGCCAAAGAGCACATCCACGGGGCTGATCGGACCCCAGTCGAGGTGCAGGGGTTTGGTGAGCTCAAGGCTCAGTTGGTTGAAATGCCCCCACAGGTATTCGAAATTGCGCGACAGGGTGGTGAACAGTTCGTGCCTTGCGGCCTCCCCCCCGGCGTAGTTCTCCAGGCAGAAAGCCACATATTCTTCGGGGCTTCCGTCGCCCCCCTGCCACAGGGCAGCCACCTGGGCGGCCCCCCTGCTGATCGGGCCGGCGTATTCCTCTCCGTGCTGTTCGATCAGCTGCCGGGTCACTTCTTCCATGCTGGCTATTGGTATGAATTCCATATCGGTCCTGGTTTTTTGGCTGCCTTTTGAGCATCCCGCAATCAGCAGGACGGCAACAAGAATACATAATACACTGGTGTTTTTCATGGTTGGTTTTTTGGGTTTTGATGCAAATTTAAGATAAGTTGCTTAACGATCAACCCCCCGGAGCTGTTTGGATCATTTACTCAAATTCACTATATTTGCTTTGTCTGCATCCCCTGCAAACCACAGAAACATTCGAAGGCGACAGCATGGAGCTACAGCCTCCGTAAGTATAATCCATCAATAATTCAATCATTAAAAACGAAATATTATGTCAAATTACCACGAACCAGTAGGAGAGTTATCACAGGAGGCCCGCAATTTTTCACGTGCCCTGAACAGTTTAAAGGAAGAGATTGAGGCCGTCGACTGGTATCACCAGCGCGTGGTCACCTCCGGCGATCCGGAACTGGCCGCTATCATGGCCCACAACCGCGATGAGGAGATAGAACACGCCTGCATGACCCTGGAGTGGCTCAGGCGGAACATGCCTGGCTGGGACGAAGAATTGCGTCACTGGCTGTTCAAGGAAGGCGATATCATGGGAGTCCATGGCCACGATCAGGGTGATCATGACGGGGGTCATGGCGGATCAGTTCCCGCTAAGGGTGGAGATTCACTGGATATTGGAAAAATCAAAAAATAAAGGAGGAAAACCATGGATATTTTAAGAAAATCGCTGGCACCCATCTCAAAGGAAGCATGGGAAGAAATCAATGAAACGGCTGTGGATGTCCTGTCGTCTGTGCTATCGGCCAGGAAGTTCCTGGATGTGGAAGGTCCCAGAGGATGGGATTATGCCGCCCTTTCGACGGGCCGCATCGATGTTCCGGCAAATCAGAAAGGACCTGTAAAGTTCGGCACCTTCCGGGTATTGCCGCTTGTGGAGGCCAGGGTGCCTTTTGAGCTCAATATCTGGGAACTGGACAATGTGGTCCGCGGAGCCGAGGACATCGACCTGGATGCCCTGGAGGATGCGGCACGGGAAATCGCCAGATTTGAGGAAAGGGCCATTTATGAAGGCTTTAAACAGGCCAACATCGCAGGCCTGAAAAACAGCTCCGATTATGCCGCGATCCCCTTTCCCGAAGAGGGGGAGGAGATCCTGGGAGCGGTTTCAACGGCCGTATCAAAAATGAAAACCGCTTCGGTCGAAGGACCCTATTCCCTGGTGCTGAATACCGAAAAATGGCAGAGGGTGAACTCTTTTGTCAGGGGTTACCCCCTGCGCAAGCAACTGGAGAACCTGTTGGGCGGCAGCATCATCATGGCCCCCTACATCAAGGATGCCTACATGGTTTCGGAACGGGGCGGGGACTTCCGCCTGGTGTTGGGACAGGACATCTCCATCGGATATGAGTCGCACAACAATAAAACCGTCCAGTTGTACTTTACAGAGTCGTTCACTTTCCAGGTGATCGACCCGGCCGCAGTCCTGGTTTTGAAATAAACGGAAACAGTGGCTTTGCGAAAGGGGGCGGGTAACTGCCCCTTTTTTTTTTTTATTTTCGGCAGAAACTGCTCAGGCTTTGGCTTCGAAATACTCGTCCATCACCTGTTTGAAATCCTCCATGTTTAAGTCGTACCGTGGGGTCAGGCTGTGCTTCCCCGGAAAATTCTCCATATGCAGGGTGCTGGTGGGAAAGGCAAAGCGTACCCCCAGCTTTTCGGCCAGACGGACGATCTCAATGAGCACCTCATGGCGGGCGCGCAGCTCTTCGGGCCAGGTGGGGACGGCAAAAAAGATATAGAACATGATGTTGAGCGAAAAGTTGCCCATTTCGTTGAACTCGACAATATAGAAATCCTTCCGGGTCAGGGGGTGGGATTCCACGATCCGCCGCAGGCCCTTGACAAAGACCTCGATGAGGTCGGGGGGGGTGTCGTAGGTGACGGAAATGTGCATAAAGAAACGCCTGAATTGTCTGAGGCCGTGGTTGTCGATGGTCGAATCGGCGAGTTTCCCGTTGGGTATATAGGTCAGGGAGTTGCGGAATGTGCGGATGCGGGTTGAGCGGAAACCGACCTCCTCTACCGTGCCGTCGACTTCCCCGCTGCTGATCCAGTGCCCGACCGAGAAGGGCTTGTCGACAAATATCATCAGGGAACCAAAGAAGTTTTTCAGGGTGTCCTGGGCGGCCAGGGCCAGGGCCAACCCGCCTATGGACAGACCCGCCAGCAGGGCGGTGATATTGACATCCAGATTTGCCAGAATGAACAATCCGCCAACAAGGACGACGAATACATGCAATACCTTCCGTATAAGGGGAACGACATGGTTTTCGAGGCTGGATTCCTTTTGTCCGGCCAGCTTTTCGAGATAGAGGGCAAATACATCCACCAGCTTGTAGAACACCAGGGTGGCGAAAAATGGCAGGATGGCACGGAAGGCAAATACGAAATACCTCCCCATTTCGACTGGCAGTTGCAGCAGCGGAAACATCACCATGACGAACACAAACACCATGAAAAGGCTAAGCGGTCTGGCCACCGGAAGGAGATAGGGCCGCACCAGGCGGTCGTAGCCCATGCGGTTTGCTCCCTTATATAGCATCTTGCTGAACATAAACGTAAGCAGTTTGTGCAGCAGAAAACTCAGCAGTATCAGCAGCAGTATCCCCAGATGCTGCCAGAGGTAAAGCCCCATAAAAGTGCGGCTGCCGACCGCGGGTATGAGGTCGATCAGCAGGTCGGGACCGAAAGGATAGATCTCCCTGTGCAAACGGTCGATCGCGCGGATGCTTTCCTGGCTGTACATCCAGAATCCGTTGCGTTTGCTGAGGTATATTTCGGGCAGGGGTTTGGCAGGCACATAGATGTTTTCCTGGCGGAGGGTGTCGAAATGATCCGGCTCATCCGGCGCCCCTTCCACGTCGATAAACAACCCCCTGCCGTCAAATACCTGTTTGAGCCGGATGGCCGATTCTGCAGCCTCTTCCAGGCTTACCCCAGGGTGCCTGAAGGCCTGGGCGGCCTTGTGGGGCTCATAGCTCTGGGGTTGCAAAAAGTACAGGTGGGTATGCAATGCCCTCCTGGGGGTAGACAGGTCAGCGCTTTCCTGCTCGGTGTTGAGTGGTGGCGGTGCTGGCTGGTTGGTGAGGGCAGGCGAATGCCGGGGCAGCAGCAGCCCGGTCAGGAAAAATACGGTCAGCGTCAGGAGCTTTTTCATGTCTTGTGGTTTTTGCCGGGTTTGGTGTTCAAAAATACATATTTTATCTGCCCGGCCATTGCCCCGCCTGGCCGGACGAACGCCATATTGTAAATTAGTTTATCTTTGGTTCTTGTAGTTCTTGTCTGCGGGCAGCTGCAGAGCCGACCCCTGTGCTGCGGCCCGTCGAAAAAAACAGGATGCCGTGGGAAAAGCTAAAAAATTCGGTGCCTTCAGCGGGGTGTTTACGCCCTCGTTGCTGGCAATCCTTGGTGTGATCATGTTTTTGCGCCTGCCCTGGATCGTTGGGCAGGCAGGGCTTTGGGCCACTCTGGGGATCATTCTGGTAGCCCATATTATTTCGATCAGCACCGGTTTGAGCATATCTTCGCTGGCCACCGACAAGCGAGTGGAAAAAGGGGGGGCGTACTACATGATCTCCCGCAGCCTCGGGCTGCCCATCGGGGGCACCCTCGGAATTGCCCTTTTCATGGCTTTTTCATTCAGCATCAGCTTGTACCTGATCGGTTTTGCCGAAAGCTTTTTGTCCTATTTTGGGTTTGGCCTCAGCCTGCAATCGATACGGATCACCGGGTCCATTACCCTGCTGCTGGTTGCTGCGGTGACCTTTATCAGCACTTCTCTTGCCATCCGGATACAATTCCTGATCATGGCCGCCCTGGCATTGTCGCTATTGTCTGTTTTTATTGGCGATCATGCCTACACCCCGGTTCAGCCCACATGGCTGCCATCCTCGGGGGCATTGCCATGGATTGTTCTTTTTGCCATTTTCTTTCCGGCAGTTACCGGGTTCAACACCGGGGTGAGCATGTCGGGCGATCTGAAAAACCCCCGCAGGGATATTCCGCTGGGCACCATGATGGCCATATTGGTTGGCTTACTGATATACACTGTCCTGGCCCTGTTCTTTTCCTATACCGTTGACAGAGAGCTGTTGCTGGGCGATCCCGGGGTGCTGTTCACTATCTCGTGGGTTCCGCAGCTTGTGGCGGCCGGGGTATTTGCCGCCACCCTCTCTTCGGCCCTTGGCAGCATACTCGGGGCCCCCCGCATATTGCAGGCAGTGGCCATCGACCGCATCCTGCCGGGCTTTTTTTCCAAAGGCTATGGGGCCTCGAAAGAACCCCGCAACGCACTGATCATTACCTTTTTGATTGCTCTGGCCGGCATACTGATCGGCGAACTGAACGTGATCGCACGCATCGTGTCGATCTTTTTCATCATCACCTATGGATTTCTGAACATCACCTATGTGATCGAAAGCTGGGCCGGCAGTGATTTCAGGCCTTCCTTCCGAATTCATCCCGTGGTGGGAATAGTCGGGGCCCTTGCCTGTATCGTGGTGATGATACAGCTGGATATTCTGGCCCTTATTGTGGCTGCCGTTTTGTTGTTTGCCCTGTTTTTGTACCTGAAGAAAAAAGAGCTGACCCTGCAAACCGGCGATACCTGGTCGGGGGTTTGGTCTTCGCTGGTAAAGACTGGTCTGGCCAAACTCAACCGGGTAAGTAAACTGAGCCGAAACTGGCGTCCGAACGTGATGCTGTTTAGCGGGGGGGAAAAGCACAGGCCCCATCTGGTTGCCATGGGCAAGGCCCTGGTGGGCAAAATGGGGGTGTTCACCAATTTTGAACTCACCGAGCAGCCCGGGGGCGACATACTCTTCGGCCTGAAGCAGGCGATGCCCTCTGGCAGCAGAGAGAACGGAAGTGAGCCCTTTACCAGGAAACACCTGTGCAGAGACATTTACGAAGGCATCGATATCATATCGAGGGTGTACGGGTTTTCGGGGTTTGAGCCTAATACCGTGCTCATGGGATGGGCCAGAAACACCCGGCATCCCGAAAAATTTTCCACACTGCTTGCCAATCTGAAAAGGCAGGACTATAACAGGCTTTTTTTGAGCTACGACAAGGAAAAGGGTTTTGGCAACTATCGACAGATCAATCTCTGGTGGAAGGGTCATGGACGCAGCCTTACCCTTGCGCTGGCCCTGTTGCGCTTTTTGACATCCAGCCACGAGTGGCGTACGGCAGAGCTAAGGATACTGATCATCAATAACGACAACTCCCGCACCGACACCCTTTACAGCCTGGTCAGGCAGCTTCTCGACAACAACCGGATGCAGGCGGAGGTAAAGGTTATCAACAATGGGGTTGAGCAGTTGCCCCAGGAAAAGATCATCGCTGCCGAATCGCGGGATGCCGATCTGACCATCATGGAATTGCCCGAGATCACCCCCAGGGACGCAGCGGCCGGCATCGAAAGGGCCAAAGCCCTGACGGATGCAGCCGGCACTTCGCTGCTGATCGGAGCCTCCTCTAACTTTGAAGAGGCCGGCCTGCCAGAAACCCCGGTTTATAAGCCCGAATCCGGTTTGCCCGACGAAACACGCCCCGATCCTGAAGTGCTGAATCAACCGATCCCTGCAGACAGGGAGATCATTGTCAGCGAGGTAAACAACATCGGACAGACTGCCGGCCGGTTTACCCGGAAATACTATGAACAGGGCCTGGACCGGCTAAGGACATCGGACTCAAAGTTGTTTGAAGCGCTCAGCACATTGACAGACAGGACATTGGGCAGATTGCAAAAGATCGTCGATGAGGTTAGCCCTGCCGACCACTCCTCGGCCCTGCTCTTGCTGCTCAACGACTTTTCCTTCTATTCGCAGCGGCTGGTGGAGCTGATCAGGCAGGAGCGCATCGCACATGACAGGAAGGTTTTGGAAGGCGCCAATGAGGCCTTTCTTGATGAGTTGCGCGCCATGATCAATGTCATGCCCGAGAAATTACGCATCAAGCTTACCCCCGGTGAACTCCGTATAAAAAAGCACGATCGCTTCCGAACCCAGCTTTATAAGGTGCGCAGGATCATTGAGGCGACCCTGACCCGCAAACCGGTTACACACAGGGTGAGGGTGACCCCTTCTGCCCGCTACTTCCTCTACCATCAGCAGTTGAAGTTTTTGCATCAGCTGATGAGGGACTTTGCCCTCCATTCCTTTTCTGAAATGGGGGAGGTCAGAAAGATGCTGACCGGATTGCATGTGCTCATCGAAAAGATCCGCATCGATGCTTCAGGCAGTTCAAAGGCCCTGGAGCGAATTAAAATGGAACGCAACCGCCTGAACGCCAGAATAGGCGTACTCGAGTCCGGGAACCGGGAATTCTATTTCCAGGCTGGGAACCGCCTTTACGAAGGCCTGATGGGCAGGCTGCATCAATTCAGTCACTACCTCGAAAGCACCGGCGCGAACATCAGCAGTCGCAATTTTTCGTCCTATTTTAAAGAAGACCCTCCCCTGGCAGAAGATATCAGGCAGTTTGCCGGCCTATGGGAGAAGAATCTCGGGCTATTTGTCAACAAGGTCATGCTCGATTTCCACATCCTGGCTTTGAAAAGCAGGCTCCATGCCAAAATCAGGAAATATCACGCCGATTTTGCCACCACCCTTGAGGTGGAACTGATTCGCCAAATCGAAAGGTTTGATGTATTTGCTGAAAAAATCTCAACAAGGGGCCATCAGCCACCTTCGGCGGCGGAGAGGCTTGACCACGCTGGCCTGAAAGGGGTTCCCGTGCCGGAAATCTATCAGGGGCTTTATGCTGAGATAGGGGGAGTGGTCAAAGAAATGCCCGAAACCCTCGAGATAAGCCCCGGGCAGTTGGGCGAAAAGATCCATGATGAGGCCTTTGCCGAGGCAGACCGCATCGTGGTGAGTTTCAGGAAAACCATCGAATATTATATCAGCGCCGAACTCATCGACCAGTCGATCAAGACAACCCGGCGTGCCGAGATCAGGCTGCAGGACATCGTTTCTTCGGTCAGGGACCTTGTGCGGCTGCTTAATTTCAGCCTCGACAACGAGGGCAAAAACGACGAATCCGGCGAACTGGCGCACAGGCAGGAGCAGCAGATCGCGCTGATCACCGATTTCAGGAAAAAGATCGTTGAGAAGAAGCAACACGTCAGGGAGGTGTTGGCAGAGGTGGAGAAGGGTTTTGAAACAGGACTGAACAAAGGCTTTGAGCCCCTTTCCTCCTCCATTATCGGCCAGACCAGCATGTCGGTCAAGAAACGGCCCCGTAATGCCGATCAGAAAGAATTCGGCGGACGGATTCGAAGACAGTGGGAAAAAGCCAGGGAGGCCACCGGCAAACGTTTTGTAGATCTGCTGTACAGAAAGAGTGAAGGTCAGTTGTGGATCAGCCACGTGGAAAAGGGAGAGTTTGCCCGCCACCACTCGAACAGGGAACTGCTGGATTTTGTGGATGCCCTGACTCCCAGGCCCGGGGTAACCAAAGACCTGCCGTTTTATTATTTCTCACTTTTTTCGGGGCAATCCGGAACAGGCGACGACTTCTGGGTGGGCATGTCGGAGGAGATCAGCGAATGCGATCAGGCCATATCACGTTTTAAGGCCGGCATACCCGGTGCGCTGCTCATCTCCGGTGAGCGGAGTTCGGGCAAGTCGAGCCTGTCAAAAAAAATGGCTGAGAAAAGGTTTAGCCGCGAACAGATCCATTCCCTGCGTGCACCCCAGGGGTGTTCGGCCGATGTGGAACTGTTCACCTCCAAGTTGCTGGAGTCGCTGAATGCACAGAATGCCAGCCTTGACGATGTGTTCAGGGCCATGCCTGCCGGAAAGGTTATCATCATCCAGGACCTGGGCCTGTGGTGGGAACGCAGGCCGGGAGGAGATGCCGTTGTCCGCCTGATACAGGATCTGATAGACCGTTTCGGCCATAAATGCCTTTTTATCATCAACGTGAACACCCATGCGCTTCAACTGATTGACCAGTTGTGCGGGATCAAAAGCTATGCCCTGACTACGGTTTACTGCAACCCCTTCGATGCCCGTGAACTCAAAAAAATGATCTTGCTGAGGCACCATGCCGGTGGCATGAAACTGATGGTCAACAACAGGGAAGAAGACCGGATGACCGCATGGGACTTTGCCAGGTTGTTCAACACCTTGTTTGAGCGTTCCTATGGCAATCCTGGTACCGCCACCATGCTCTGGCTGGCGTCGGTAAAAAAAATAACTGGCAAGACCCTGGTCATGGAAAGCCTCAGCCTGCCTGACATTGATGTGTTCGACCGCCTTGGAAAGGAACAGATGTTCTATGTCAGGCAATTGATCGTTAACAGGCGTTTGTCGGCCGATAAACTGGCCCGGAACCTGGAAACCCCGATCGATCAGGTGCTGGCAGAATTGAAGGGCCTGCTGAGAGCGGGGGTTGTCATTGAGAAGTTTGAAGGCATTTACGCGATCCGTCCCGGACTCGACTTGTATCTGGTAGATAAACTCAAAACGAGAAAACGCCTATGAGCCTGCTGATATTCATTGTTTCCGGTTTGTTGCTGTTTGTTTTCTTCCGCCTGCTGTGTTTGATGTCCAGAAGCCTGCCCGGAAAGAAATCATTAAAAACAGGAATGGGGCGGATATTGCCACTGCTCGAACTGGGTGTGTGGGTGACCTATGCCTTTTGGGGGGCACTGGTATTGTTCGGCAACATGGTCTATTACGATTTGATTACCGGCGTCATGGCGGTATTGCTGATATTCGGCATCTCCTGGTTCGTGTTTCGCGATTTTCTGGCCGGGGTGCTGCTGAGAACGGAAAAATCCCTGAAGCCCGGACAGCACATCAAAACCCCTTTTGCCAGTGGGCGCATTCAGCGGTTGGGTGGGCGCTCCCTGATGGTGATCAATGAGTCGGGCGAAGAGATCCGCATCCCCTATTCCAGCCTGAGCAATGTGCTGTTGTCCATTCCGCCCGAAGACGAGGACAGCCTTCCCCATCACCTGAGGATGGAATTGTCACGGGATATCCATCCCGGGCAGGTCAGGCGTGCCGCCTTCGAACACATGATGTCACTGCCGTGGATCATTGAGCCGGCACCCGAATTGCAACTGACCCGCGATCAGGGCGGGGGATTTGTATTTGAGGCTACCTTCCATACCCACTCGGGGACACAGGCCATGATGGTGGAAGACAAGATCCGGGAGTTTCTGGGAAAATGGAGGCCAGCACCAGGTGAGCAGGAAAGCCTCAGGCGCCCCGGGCAACCGTGAACTCAATGAGCTGACACAGGGATTCGCGCATCGGCACATCAGGAAGCCTCCCCAGCCTTTCGATCGCCTGCTCTTTGTACGCCAGCATATGCCTGGTCGCATAATTGATGCCGCCGGAGGCAACCACTTTGTCGATCAGTCCGGCCACCTTCTCCTGATCATGGCTGTGATTCTTTACGGTGTTGATGATGGTGCGCTTTTCTGCATAGGACGAGGTGTTGATCAGGTAGATCAATGGCAGGGTCATCTTCTGCTCCCTGATGTCTGATGCATAAGGTTTGCCCTTGGTCTTGTCGCGCTCGAAATCGAAAATGTCGTCCTTTATCTGAAAAGCGATTCCCGCTTTCTCACCGATCTCATGCATCAGGGCGATCTCCTTTTCAGAAGCACCGGCCGAGGCAGCCCCGCACGACATGCAGGATGCGATCAGGGAGGCGGTCTTTTTCCGGATGATCTCGAAATATAACCCCTCTTCAATGTCGAGCTTCCTGGCTTTCTCGATCTGCATCAGTTCTCCTTCGCTCATCTCCTTTACCGAGTGGGCGACGATCTTCAACAGGTCGAAGTCGTCGTTTTCGAGCGAAAGCAAAAGCCCCCTCGAGAGCAGGTAATCGCCCACCAGTACGGAGATCTTGTTTTTCCACAGGGCGTTCAACGAGAAAAAGCCCCGCCTCTGGTTTGAGTCGTCAACCACGTCGTCGTGGATCAGGGTGGCTGTATGCAGCAATTCGATCAGTGAGGCCGCCCGGTAGGTTCTGTCGCCGATTTCTCCAAACACCCCTGCCGAAAAGAACACAAACAGCGGCCGCATCTGTTTCCCCTTGCGCTTCACAATATAGTGGGTGATCTTGTCCAGCAGGGGGACCTTGCTTTTCATCGACTCACGGAAGCGGGCCTCAAAGACCCTGATGTGTTCGTCAACGGGTGCCTTTATTTCATTCAGGCTCATACGACATGAATTATTTGCCATTGTAAACTTAGGCTAAGTTGACGAAAAACGCAAGCAGCCTCCGAATTAACTGCCAGCCTCAGGCAAGGGCCTCAGCCGGATGCCCTGCTTCACCACCTTGTCGATGTGTTCAATGGGGATGCGTTGCTGTTCCATGCTGTCCCTTTCGCGAATGGTCACCGTGTTGTCTGTCAGGCTTTGGTGATCGATGGTAATGCAATAAGGGGTTCCAATGGCATCGTGGCGGCGGTAGCGCCTGCCGATGGCGTCTTTGTCTTCATAGTGGCAGTTGAAGTCGTATTTGAGCCGGTTAAACACCTCCCTGCCTTTTTCGGGCAGCCCGTCCTTTTTGACCAGCGGAAGTACCGCCACCTTGACCGGGGCCAGGGCGGCAGGGATGTTCATTACCACCCTCTCGCTTCCGTCGGGGAGCTTTTCCTCACGGTAGGCATTGCTGACAATGGCCAGGAACATCCGGTCGAGCCCGATGGAGGTTTCGACAACGTAAGGGACATAGCTTTCGTTGATCTCGGGGTCAAAGTATTGAAGCTTCTTGCCCGAATGTTGCTGGTGGGCCCCCAGGTCGAAGTCGGTGCGCGAATGAATGCCTTCGATTTCCTTGAACCCAAACGGGAAATCGTACTCAATGTCAACGGCCGCATTGGCATAGTGGGCCAGTTTCTCGTGTTTGTGCAACCTGAATCGTTCGGCGGGGATACCCAGGGCCAGGAGCCAGCGCAGCCGCTCTTTCTTCCAGTATTCAAACCATTCAAATTCCTGGCCCGGACGTACAAAGAACTGCATCTCCATCTGCTCGAATTCCCGCATCCGGAATATGAACTGCCGGGCCACGATCTCATTGCGAAAGGCTTTTCCTGTCTGTGCGATCCCGAAGGGAAGTTTCAACCGGCTGGTTTTTTGTACATTCAAATAGTTGACAAAGATCCCCTGGGCGGTTTCGGGTCTCAGGTACACCTGATGGGAACCGTCGGAGGCCGAGCCCATCTGGGTGCCGAACATCAGGTTGAACTTCCTGACATCGGTCCAGTTCCTCGAACCCGATACCGGGCAAACAATTCCCAGCTCCAGGATCAGCGACTTGATATCCCCCAGGCGTTCCTGTTCAAGTGCCGATACAAAGCGTTCGGTGATGTCCCTGATCTTTTTCCGGTTTTCCAACACCCTGGGGTTGGTTTCGATGAACAGTTCCGCATCAAAGCTCTCTCCAAAACGTTTGGCGGCCTTGCTCACCTCTTTTGCGATTTTCTCTTCCAGCTTGCCGATGTATTCTTCGATGAGCACATCGGCCCGGTACCTTTTTTTGGAGTCCTTGTTGTCGATCAGGGGGTCGTTGAAGGCATCCACATGTCCCGACGCCTTCCACACCTTCGGGTGCATGAAGATGGCGGTATCCAGCCCCACGATGTTCTCGTGGTACTGCACCATCGATTTCCACCAGTACTCCCTGATGTTGTTTTTCAGCTCGGCCCCGTTCTGCCCGTAGTCATACACTGCACTCAACCCGTCGTAGATCTCGCTCGAAGGAAAAATAAAACCGTATTCCTTGCAATGCGCGATGATTTTTTTAAAGCTGTCTTCTCCCCTGTTGGTCATGATATTGCCTGGTTGCAGTTTTATTAATCTGATTGGAACTTCCCGGTATCCGGCCGGCTCAGCCGCCGGGGGCAACCCGGCCGTTGTTTACGAGTACCCTCACACTTTGTGGCACGATATGGAACTCAAGGGGCGAATGACCCAGTGACTCTCCGTCGGCTTCCAGCAACAGGGGGCTTTCGCTTTCGATGCGGATATGCCTGCCCAGATAGGCAGTTACCCGTTTGTGTTTTTTTATGCTGCCGTTGTACAGACGCCCCAGGTTGGCGATTACCGACAACCTGGACAGATCACGGATCAGGGTCAGGTCAAAAAGCCCGTCGTCGGGTTTTGCATCGGGGGCCTGGTGCATGCCGCCTCCATTGTACTGCCCGATGCCCACCCCGATACTGAATACCTTTTTATTGATCACCTGCCCATCGATGGTGACTGTTGTGCCACATGAGCGGTAGGCGAACAGCGAACTCAACAGATGCTTTATGTAAAGGAAGGGATTTCCCCTTCCCCTGGCCTTGTCGGCATTGGTTTTCTGGGCAACCAGCCCGTCGAAGCCAAGGCCTGCCATGTTGATGAAATACCGCGTCAGGTTTTCCGGGCCGTTCATAAAGCTGACTGTTCCCGCATCCTGCAGCATGGTCCTGCCATTGCTCAGTACTTCGACAGCCCCTTCGTAATCGGTGGGGATGTTGTAGGTCCTGATCCAGTCGTTGCCGGTTCCCACCGGGATCACCCCCAGGGTTATGCCAGTGGTGGGCCAGTGGTCCTGACCGAAAATTCCATTGACCACCTCATTCAGGGTGCCGTCGCCACCCACCGAAACGATCTTACGGAAACTCCCTGCAATGTGCTCCCTGACCAGTTCGGTGGCGTGGAAAGGGGCCCGGGTGAACACAGCCTGGTAGTCAAAGTCCCTGCGATCCAGAATGGAAGAGATCTTTTTCCAGTCTCTGGCCACCTTGCCGATGCCGGCATTGGGATTGACCACCACCAACCATTTATCCATGGGTCGAATGAAAGTTAATGAAGGCAAAACGGGGCATTGCCACCCTTTGCCAAAACCCGCTTTTTCGGGCAAGGGGCAAAAATACGAAAAAACATTCAAATCAGCTTCCTGTCCAACAGTCGGGTGGCGATCTGTATGGCGTTGGTCGCAGCCCCTTTCCGGAGGTTATCGGCCACGACCCAGAGATCCAGGCCATAGGGAACCGAATGGTCCCTGCGGATCCTCCCCACAAACACCTCGTCCCTGCCTTCTGCAAAGAGGGGCATGGGGTAGAGCTTGTTTGCGGGGTCGTCCTGCACCACAAGGCCCCTGGTGCTTTCAAGCAGGCTGCGTATCCCGCTGAGTTCGAAATCCTTTTCCAGCTCAATGTTGACGGCTTCGGAGTGTCCGCCGATGACCGGGATCCTGACCACGGTGGAGGTGATCTTCATGTCGGGAACATCCAGTATCTTTCTCGTTTCGTTCAGGAGTTTCATCTCTTCGGCCGTATACCCGTTCCCGGTAAAGTCCCCGCCATGGGGAATGCAGTTCAGGTCGATGGGGTGCGGATAGGCCATTTTGCCGCCGATCCCCGCCCTTTCGTTGTGCAACTGCTCTACGGCCTTTGCCCCGGTGCCCGATACCGACTGATAGGTAGAGATGACCAGCCGCCTGATCCCGTATTGTTTGTGTATGGGGGCTATGGCCATCACCAGCTGTATGGTGCTGCAGTTAGGATTGGCAATGAGCCTGGTTTCGGGCCCGATGCTGCCGGCATTGACTTCGGGTACTACCAGGGGTACGCTGCTGTCCATCCGCCAGGCCGAGGAATTGTCGATCACAAAGGCCCCCCGGCTGGTGAATCGGGTGGCATACTCTCTGGAGATGCCAGCCCCTGCAGAAAAAATGACCAGATCCGGTCCGGCATCAAAGGCATCATCAATGCTCCTGACCCGGTAAGCCTTCCCGTTCAGTCTGATCTCCCTGCCAATGGATCGCTCCGAGGCACAAGGGATAAAATCATCCACCGGGAGCTGGTGTTCTTCCATGACCCTGACCATCACCTGCCCCACCAGGCCGGTGGCGCCTACCAATGCAACTACCATACAACCATATTTTATTGCCTTCCGGCGATTTCATGACGGGGCGAACCCGTCTTCACACAACAAAAATACTACATTTAAATTCCTGAAAAAATGTTTGGTATGCGCAGATCCTTTCCCCTGCTGCTGCTGTTCTTACCCCTGGGGCTTGCGGCGCAGTTCTCCGACGATTTTTCCAATGGCAACTTCACGTCCGACCCGTCCTGGGTCGGGGACCACGAAAAATTCATTGTTCAACAGCAAATACTGAGGCTGTATGACGAGGGGGCCGGGCAGGCCGTGCTGGCGACCCCCAGCCATGTGATCGCCGATACCCAGTGGGATTTCTGGGCACGGATGTCATTCACCCCATCCGACAACAACCATCCCCGCATCTACCTGGTCAGCGACACCCACGAGCTGTCAGGTCCGCTGAAGGGGTATTTCATCCAGCTCGGGAAAACCGGCACCGACAACAAAAGGCTGTTTTTTTACCGTCAGGATGGGGAAGACAGCAGTCTGTTGCTGACGGGTTCCCTGAACTTTGCCACAACCGCAAACAACAGCCTGCGGGTGAGGGTGATCAGAGACGGGGTGGGAAACTGGGAGCTGATGCTCGATCCCGGAGGAGGCCATATCTACCTCTGGCAGGGCGGGGTGTTCGACGACACCTATACCCGGACCTCCTGGTTCGGTATCCGCTGCCGGTATACGGCGAGCAACAGCAGGGGGTTCTATTTCGACGATTTCAGGGTGGGCCCCGTCATCCCCGAAGCCCCTCCCCGGGTGGCTCGCCTTACAGTGGTGTCTGCTGCGGGGCTGGATGTGCAATTCAGCCGGGCCGTTTGCCCTGAAACAGCTGGGCAGACCTTTCGCTACCCGGTAAACGACGGATCCCTGTACCCGGTGGTTGCGGCTGTTGATCCGTCAATTCCCCATGTGGTCAGCCTGCTGTTTCCGCAGCACCTGGAAGTAAACCACCTCTATACGATCCGGATTTCGGGGGTCACCAGCCCCGATGGCCAAACCATGGAAGCCTTCGAGGGCGAATTCCTGCACTATGTTTCCCGGCCCTTTGACGTGGTGTTCAACGAACTGATGGTGAACAGCCGCCCGGTGGTTTCCCTCCCTCCCCATGACTGGTTTGAGCTCTACAATACCACCGGGCTGCCCATTGACCTCGAAGGCTGGGTGTTCCAGCACGGCACTGTAAGGCGGGAGCTCCCGGGGGTGGTTATATTGCCCGGCGAAACCCTGCTGTGTACCAGCGAAGCCGCCTACCCCTTGTTTGCCCATTACGGCAATGTGGTGGCCATCCCCGGGCTGGCGGTCAATGCCCTGCCCATGGGTGGCGGTACCCTGATACTTTGGGATGAGCGGGGCGAGCCGGTATCTTTCGTGGCCTATACCGATCGTTGGTACAGGAACCCGGCCAAGGCAGAAGGTGGCTGGTCGCTTGAAAAGATCGATCCCTATAACTTTTGCCAGGGGGCGGAAAACTGGAAGGCTTCACGGGATGTCAGGGGAGGCTCCCCCGCCATGGTCAATTCGGTGAAGCGGCACAATCCTGATACATCGAGGCCCAGGCTGATCCGGACAGGAATTGTGGATTCGCTGACCATCAGGCTCGACTTCTCCGAACCAATGAACAGGTTCCTGCTTGCCGATACCGGCAATTACGAAATCGATGGGGGCATCGGACCGCCCTCGCAGGCGCGTCCGCTGCTGCCCGTATTTTCATCGGTAAAACTGGTCCTGCCCCGGCCCCTGCAGGCGGGTTCCGGTTACCGGGTCGGGGCCTCTGAACGGCTTGCCGATTGTGCCGGCAACAGCCTGCATCCTTCCACGGCCAGGGTAGGGATGCCGCAGGATGTTTCGGCCGGGGATGTGGTGATCAACGAAGTGCTTTTTAACCCCCCGCCCGGGGGTGCCCGGTATGTTGAGATCTACAACCGTTCGCAAAAAATGGTCGATTTGGCCGGCATGGTGCTGGCTTCAAAGGATACCGTCAGGGGGGTGCTGACCCATGTGCAGTATCTTGCCCATGAAAGCCATCTGTTTTTCCCCGGCAGCTATCTGTTGCTCACAGCCGATACCGGGGCTGTAAAGAACACCTATATGACCAGCAATCCCGATGCCTTCCTTGAACTGGATGCCATGCCGGCGATGACCCATTCCTCAGGGGTGATTGTGCTGGCCAGCAGGGGACATGAGGTGATCGATATGCTGGCCTTTTCCGAAGACATGCACCTGCCCCTGCTGACCAACCCCAAAGGGGTGGCGCTGGAAAGGCTGCACCCCGACAGGCCGACGCATTGCCCTTCGAGCTGGCATTCGGCGGCAAGGTCGGCAGGGTATGGCACCCCTGCCTATCGCAATTCGCAATACGTGGGCCAGCGGGCGGTCCACAACATCCGCTTTGAAGTGCATCCCAGGGTGTTTTTGCCCGATGGAAGTGGCCGCGACGATCTGCTTCACATTCACTATGCCCTGGAAAACCCGGGGAAGGTGGCCAATGTGAGGATCTTCGACAGCCGGGGGAGGATGATACGCCGCCTGCTTACCGGGGAGTTGCTCGGAAGCTCGGGTTCCTTCAGCTGGGATGGCACTACCGACCGCCGCGAAAAAGCAGCAGTTGGGATGTATGTCATCCACGTGGAAGTGGTGGACCCTCACGGAGGGGTAAGTCATCACCGGCTGACGGCGGTGCTGGCCGCCATGATGCGCTGATCAGGGAGTAAAAGCCAGGGTGGCTACCCACAATTTTACTCCCTCCACGTTCAGCAGGCTGTTGGCACAGGCCTCCAGGGTAGCTCCCGTAGTAAGCACATCGTCTGTAAGCAAAATCCTTTTCCCGGAAAGCCATTCCTGATCGTTCACGGCAAATCCAAAAGCCACGTTTTCCCAGCGTCCGAAACGGGATCTTTTGGTCTGGCTTCCGGTGTCCAGGGTGCGCAACAGCAAGCCCGGCTGGCAGGGGATGCCCAGAACCGAAGAAATTCCCCGCGAAAAGACTTCGCTCTGATTGAACCCCCGCTCCTTTTCCCTGACCGGATGCAGGGGAACCGGGAGGATCAGGTCGAGGTCACTGTACAGGGGGGAGCCTCCGATAGCCGTTCCCAGCATCCGGCCCAGATACAGGCCCAGGGAAAGATTTCCCCTGTACTTGAATTCGTGGATCAGTCGCTGCACCCTTCCTCCTTTGGTATAATAAAACAAGGAAGTGCCGGTTTGCAGAGTTACCCGGCCCCAAAAAACACGGGTCAGCTGATTTTCGGGGTGCAGGTGGAAGGTGGTTCGCGGCAGCTTTGCCAGGCAGGCTGCACAGACCAATTCTTCCGTTTCGCCCAGCAAGCCACGGCAGGCATTGCAAACGGGAGGGAAGAACAGGGAGAAGAAGTGATTAAGGCAGGCGGCCGGCTTTGTAAATAATGACTTCATTTGTTAGGTAAATTAGTTAAATTTGCAATCCGTTAACTAAAAGAGATCCAGACCACCCCGGGTATTCGGTGGTTTGTGTACGGAGTTCTTATATAAAACTAGGATTAAAGCCAACTAATAACAAGCCTCACCCGTTAAAACACGATGAAAGGAGAAATGAATCAGTTTATGGAAACACAAGGCAATCAACCCCAAACCTGGAAAAAACCGGAAAATGAAAAAACTTACCGCATAGTCATTGCCGTGCTGGGCATCCTGGTGGTGTTCATGGCGATCATGTGGTTCACCAGCCGCCAAACCCTCAGGGAGGTGACCATAGAACGGGAGATCGCTGCTGAGATCAGCCGTGAATTGCAGCATGAACTCGATTCGGTGCTGGAAGATTATTACATGGTCAGGCTGGAATACGACAGCATATTGGCCGACAAGGATTCCATCATTCAGGCCAACGCCGATGAGATCCAGCGGCTGATCACCCGTCAGGCCGATTATTACCGCATACGCCGTCAACTGAACCTCCTGCAGGAGGTCACCCAGAACTATGTCAGGGAAATAGACAGCCTCTATACCGAGAACAGGGTGTTAAAGGCCGAAAACATACAGATGCGCGAAGAGATACAGATCGTGCAGCGGCGCACCACCGAGCTTGCCCAGGACAAGCAGGTGTTGGAGTCGAAGGTAGAGGAGGCTGCCACCCTGAGGGCCTATCAGATCGAAGCCACCCCTTTCAGATTGCGCGGCAGGGGAAGGGAAGATCACACCGACAGGGCCGGCAGGGTGGAGCAGATCCGGGTTTGTTTCCTCATCGGCGAGAACCCCATCACCCCACCCGGGACCTACAATGTATACATGCGTATTGCCGGGCCCGACGGGAACATTCTCAGGTTGAGCGAAGACGATGCCCATGCGTTTACCCACCAGAACGACACCCTTCAGTTTTCGGTGAGGGGGCGTTTTGACTATCAGAACATGGAAATGACCCAATGCCTTAACTGGGAGCGCATCGAAGAGTTTGAAGCAGGCATATACTCCATTTCGTTGTTTACCGACGAATTCCGGCTTGGTGAAACCTCACTGCATTTGAGGTAGTTTCGCCGTCAGGAGGTATTTATGTAAACTTCGCCCGCCAATGCAGATATCCTATAACTGGTTAAAAGAATACGCCGGTTTCACCCACGACCCCCACTCACTGGCAACGCTGCTGACCGATTGCGGCCTCGAGGTAGAGGGTCTGGAAAAGCGGGAAACCGTCAGGGGGGGGCTGCAGGGGGTTGTTACCGCACAGGTGCTCAGCTGCGAAAGACATCCGGAAGCCGACAGGCTTTTTCTGACCACCGTAGACGCAGGGCAGGACAAACCCCTGTCAATAGTATGTGGGGCCCCAAATGTTGCGGCCGGACAAAAGGTGGTGGTGGCCTTGGTTGGCTCAACCCTCTATACACCAAAGGGGGAACTGAAGATCCACAAGGCCAGGATACGCGGTCAGCTTTCCGAAGGCATGATCTGCGCAGAAGATGAACTTGGCTTGGGCGACTCCCACCAGGGCATCATGGTGCTGCCGCCGCAAACCCCTGCCGGTATGCCAGCCGCCGAATATTTTCAGCTGAGCGAAGATTGGGTGTATGAGATCGGGCTGACGCCCAACCGGATCGATGCCGCTTCTCACCTGGGCGTGGCCAGGGACATTGTGGCCGTGATCAACCACCGCCATGCCGGGCAACAACTCAGTGTCCTTTGGCCCGAAACCGGCTCTTTTGCTCCCGACGAAAACACCCTCTCAATTCCCGTTGTAATTGAAGACCCCCAGGCCTGTCCCAGGTATGCCAGCCTGAGCATCCGGGGTGTCAGCGTAAGCGAGTCGCCCGGCTGGCTGAAAAAGCGGCTGCTTTCGGTGGGGCTGAAGCCCGTAAACAATGTGGTGGATGTTACAAATTTTGTGCTGCATGAACTGGGGCAGCCACTGCATGCCTTTGATGCGGCAGCCATCAGGGGCGGCCGGGTCGTTGTGAAAAAACCACCCAAAGGCACGGTGTTTGAAACCCTTGAGAACCAGAAACTGGAACTTACCGGCCATGAACTGATGATCTGCAATGCAGAAGAACCCATGTGCATGGGTGGCATCGTGGGTGGATCCGGATCCGGGGTGACCTCTGATACCACCGATGTTTTCCTCGAAAGTGCCTATTTTGATCCGGTCAGCATCAGGAGGTCGTCGAGGCATCATGGGTTGAAAACAGAAGCCTCCTTCCGCTTTGAGCGCGGAGCCGATTTGGGTATGACCCTCTTTGCACTGAAAAGGGCCGCCATCCTCATCAGGGAGGTGGCAGGCGGACGGATTGCCTCCGATGTGTTAGATGTGTATCCCGACCCCATTGAACCGGCCCTTGTCGACCTGTCCATTTCCGGGGTTCGCCGGCTGATCGGTCAGGATATCCCGGTGCAGGAGATGAAGCACATCCTGTTTAACCTCGATTTTCACCTCCTGGAAGAAAGTCAGGACCTGCTGCGGCTGCGTGTTCCGGCCTACAGGGTAGATGTAACCAGGCCTGCTGATGTGGCAGAGGAAATCCTGCGCATTTACGGCTACAACCAGGTGGACATTCCTTCGAAAATGCATTCGTCGATGGTCAGCCTGCCCTGCCCCGACAAAGAGCAGATGAGCAACCTGGTATCCGACATGCTTTCGGCCCGTGGCTTTCGCGAAATCATGAATAATTCACTCACCAGGGCTTCTTATTATCAGGGGCCTGGTTTTGATGCATCCCGTTCGGTTGATATTGTAAATCCGCTCAGCCAGGATCTCAACGTGATGCGGCAGTCGCTTTTGTTTGGCGGGTTGGAGGCCCTTGTCTATAACCAGAACCGACAGGTGGCCGACATGAAGTGTTATGAGTTCGGAAATGTTTACGCCAAAGACCCCCACCGGGAAGATCCCAGGAATCCTCTGTCTGCCTATGCCGAACGCATGATGCTGTCATTGTTCCTTACAGGCCGTCGCCAACCCGAAAGCTGGCAGGATACGGATTCGGCAACCGGTTTTTTTGATCTGAAGGCCTCGGTCAATGCCATCATCCACCGCATGGGCATCGACGGGCACAACCTGACGCACGATCAGATCACCGCCGGTCCTGTTTTTGAATACGGCCTCGGGCTTTCTTTCCGGGAAAAGTCCCTGGGAAGCCTGGGCCTGTTGTCTGCAGGTTTATCAAGGCGCTTTGGTCTGAGGCAACCCGTATTTTTTGCCGGACTCGAATGGGATGTACTTGCCGGGATGGCGGCCGGTACCGGTCTGAGAGTAAAGGAAGTTCCCCGCTTCCCCGAGATGCGGAGAGATCTGGCCTTGCTGCTCGATAAGGAAGTGAGTTTTGCCGCAGTAAGACAAATTGCCCTGGCTAATGGGGGAGAGTACCTTCGCCGTGTCGGGCTGTTCGATGTATACGAAGACGAGGCAAAACTGGGAGCGGGCAAAAAATCCTATGCGGTGAGCCATGTTTTTTTGAACGAAGAACGGACCCTCACCGATGCGGAGGCAGACAGGGTGATGGACAGGCTTGGCCGTGCCTACGAAAAGGAACTGGGCGCCTCCATCCGCTGAAACTGATCAGGCCGGGGCCTTGTCGGTAGCTTTCCACATGTTGTTCAGCGGGATCATTGAGGCAAGCATGCCAATGAGGAACACGGTAAGGGCCACCATGACCAGGTCGGCAACTTTTACCACCACAGGGTAGGCATCAATGATAAAGACCCCCTCGGCCTGCAGGGGAACGAGTCCGTAATGCATCTGCAACCAGGCAATCCCCCCGCCCAGCAGTATCCCTGCCACGGCCCCCCCCATGCTGATAAGCAACCCTTCGAGCAAAAAGATCCTTCGCACCAATCTCCTGGATGCCCCCATGCTGCGTAAAACGGAGATGTCGCGTCGTTTTTCGATCAGCAGCATGGTCAGCGAACCGACAATGTTGAAGGCGGCGATCAGCAGGATAAAGGTCAGTATGAAATAGATGGCCCACTTTTCCGACTGCATGACCCGGTAAAGAAACTCCTGTTGCTGCAAACGGTTCCTGACCACATAGTCGGGGCCGGTCACTTCGCGGATCTGCTGCTGCACCCTGTTGTGATTAAAGGCCGGATCTATGCCCAGCACCAGGGCGGTCACCTCGTCGTCATAGGCAAGCAGGCGGCGCATCAGCCCCAGGGGGACGATAACGTATTCCATGTCGTATTCGGCCTGGACCGAAAATATTCCGCTGGCAAAATGGGAGGAAGCATTGAATGCCTGTGCAGGGTGCAGCCCTGCGGTGCGCCCCCTCCGGGGCACATAGATGTCGATGGGGTAGAGGTAATCGTGGATGCTGGCATTGATCATATAGGCCACCCCCTGCCCCAGGATCAGGAAGTCGCGCCCGGCATCGCTCAGCAGGTATTCGCCCTGTATCATCATGGTGTCCAACCCGGTAATGTGGCGGTAACTGTCGTCTACCCCCCGGAGGCTTACCAGGTGCTGACGATCGCGGTAGCTCAGCATGGCGGTTTCTTCCATTACCTGGCTGTAGCTTACCACCCCGGGTATGTTGCTGACCTCCTCCATAGGGAAATCTCCCATGGAAAAGGTCTTGCCCACGTCCAGGGTAATTTCCATGTCGGGATGAAAGGCATTGAAAAGGGAGAGGATCAGTTTCTCAAAACCGTTGAATACCGACAATACCACCACCAGTGCCATCGCCCCTACGGCCACCCCCACCACCGATACCAGGGTGATGATGTTGATGGCGTTGTGTGATTTTTTGGCCAGCAGGTAACGCCAGGCTATGTACAGCGGAAATTTCAACTTTCTTCCTTTTTGTTGTGTTTCCAGGCCCTGACCAGCAAGCCTGTCCCCGATTTATGGGTGATGTTGAGGTCGGCCACATTCAATCCCAGCACCAGGGGCATGCATACCAGATAATACAGGGGGA
Source organism: Bacteroidales bacterium (assembly GCA_003560165.1). GTDB lineage: Bacteria > Bacteroidota > Bacteroidia > Bacteroidales > UBA7960 > PUPG01. The sequence continues at coordinate 2,833 of PWJC01000148.1, read as the reverse complement.
GAATGGCAAGGAAGAGCCCCGAACGCCCGAGCATCAGCAGTGGGTATTTCATCGATAACTTCCACGACAACCGCCCGGGTTTGCCATAGGTGTAATTGATGTCGATGCGGTCAAACCCGGCCCTGCGAAGTTTCTCTTCCATTTCACCCCTGCCATAGCCGTCTCTGACGTGCTCGCCGATGAATGACTCCTGGTCCTGGTGTTCAATGCCGCTGCCGCCCTTGTCCGAAGGTGTGCTGACCAGCAGCATCCCACCCGGCTTGAGCGAGCGGTAAAAACCAGATAGCACCGATTCGTCATCTTCTATGTGCTCCATTACATCAACCGAGAGTATCAGGTCGTAGGTTTGCGGCTGCTCAAAGGCAGTCAGGTCCTCTGTCCGGAACTCCACATTGGTCTTCCCCCTGCGGGCAAAAAATTCGCGGCAGGCTTCCACTTCCTCCTCTTTGATGTCGATGGCCGTGATCTGCCATCCCGGATGCTTCCTTGCAAGGTAGTAGGAATACTGCCCGAAGCCGCTGCCGGCATCCAGCAGCCTGATATTCTGGCGGCCCCGGCTCCTTGCCCCAAAGTCTCTCAGGCTGCGGTGAATATGCCAGGCTCTGAGCAAAAGGATGTCGAGCAGGCGGTAAAACAGGCTGCGGGTCCACAGCCGCTGCGAAAAAAGCCTTCCAAGGCGTTGTTTGATGGGATCGTACTGCATGGAGGAGCTACTTCAGCAGTTTTTCAATGTTCTCGATGTAGTCGAGGCTGTCGTCGACATAGAATTGCAGATCGGGCACATGCCTCAACTGATGTTTTACGCGCAGCCCCAGTTGCTTTCTGATCTCCCCGCTTCGCGAAGCGATCTGCCCGACCACCTTGTTGGGGTCTTTACCGAAAATACTCAGGTATACCCTGGCGATCGACAGGTCGCTGGTAACCGACACCTTGGTCACTGTGATCATGACACCGGGAACCCACTCCCTGCCGTGTAGCTGCAGAATTTCACACAGGTCTTTCTGGATCAGGCGGGAAATACGATTTTGACGGTTCGATTGCATAGGTGCAAAGATACGATAAAACGGCCGATTTGTTTTGCGTGTTCAGGTGAATCTCTTACTTTTATAGGTTTGACAGCCAACTGTTCCTCACACAAAAAAACCTGTATTATGAAAACGCCTGACTTTACCTACCAGGAAGCATTTCCCCTGAAACCCGACAACACCAGGTATTATTTGCTCACTTCCGACCATGTTTCCCTGGCCGAATACGACGGCACACCCCTGCTGAAGGTTGCCCCCGAAGGGCTCACCCTCATGGCCCGGGCTGCCCTGCGCGATGCCGCCTTTCTGCTCCGGAGCGACCACCTGAAACAACTGTCGGACATCCTCAGGGACAAGGAAGCCAGTGAAAACGATAAATACGTGGCATTGACTCTGTTGCGCAATGCCGAGATCTCTGCCAAAGGTCAGCTGCCTTACTGTCAGGACACCGGAACAGCCACCATTATGGGCAAAAAAGGCCAGCAGGTGTGGACAGGGGGAGGCGATGCCCGGGCCCTTTCCAATGGGGTTTATCAGGTATATACTCAGGAGAACCTGCGGTATTCGCAAATCATTCCCCTGGATATGTTTACAGAAAAAAACTCCGGGAACAACCTGCCCGCACAGATCGAGATTTCGGCCACAGACGGAGACGAATACCATTTTTTGCTGATGGCCAAGGGCGGGGGGTCGGCCAATAAAACCGCGCTTTTCCAGGAAACCAAGGCCTTGCTGAGCCCCGAAAGGCTGGAAAAGTACCTGGTGGACAAACTCAAAACCCTGGGTACGGCTGCCTGCCCACCGTATCATGTGGCCTTTGTTGTCGGGGGTACCTCTGCCGAAGCCACCCTGAAAGCCGTGAAGCTGGCCTCTGCCAGATATCTCGATGGGTTGCCCGAAAAAGGCAATGAAGCCGGCCAGGCTTTTCGCGACAGGGAGCTGGAGGAAAAAGTGCTGGAGGCAGCCTTCAACCTGGGTATTGGTGCACAATTCGGGGGAAAGTATTTTGCCCTCGATATCCGGATCATCAGGCTGCCGCGCCATGGAGCCTCCTGCCCTGTGGGCATGGGGGTGAGCTGCGCAGCCGACAGGAATATCAAGGCAAGGATCGACAGGGAGGGGATCTGGATAGAGAAGCTCGAGGACAACCCTGCCCGGTTTATTCCAGATGAATTGCGCCAGAAAGACGATACGGCCGGAGCCATCGAAATAGACCTCGATCAGCCTATGTCGCAGATTTTGGAAGAACTGGGCAGGCATCCCGTTGGCACCAGGCTGTCGCTCAACGGCACCATCATTGTTGGCCGGGATATTGCCCACGCAAAAATGAAAGAGCGGTTGGATTCGGGACAGGGTTTGCCCCAATACATCAAGGACCATCCCATTTATTATGCAGGGCCGGCCAAAACCCCCGAAGGCATGCCCTCCGGGTCGTTCGGCCCCACCACGGCAGGACGTATGGACTCGTACGTCGACCTGTTTCAGCAGCACGGTGGCAGTAAGGTGATGATCGCAAAAGGCAACAGGAGCCAGGCCGTGACAGATGCCTGCAAAAAACATGGGGGCTTTTACCTCGGAAGCATTGGGGGGCCTGCCGCCATCCTGGCACAGGAGAACATCCGGGAGGTAGAGTTGCTGGAATACCCCGAACTGGGGATGGAAGCCGTGTACCGCATCCGTGTGGAAAAATTTCCCGCCTTTATCCTGGTAGACGATAAAGGGAAGGATTTTTACCGGATGATTTGAAGGGGGAAGATGGTAGGTAGTAGGTAGTAGGTAGTAGGTAGTAGGTAGTAGGTAGCAGGTAG
>PWJC01000167.1 GCA_003560165.1 Bacteroidales bacterium | reverse complement strand
GGATGCGATGAGAGCCTGCTCCCCAGGATTGTTAATTTTGAATTTCGAGAGACAAGTGACCAGCGACAATTTAGCAGTCCGCAGCCCTGAGCCCAACCAGGCTTTGACAGTGAAGCCATAAATAGTCAGCAACCGCCTGCGGTACTTTTAGCTTCTTTTTGTTACTGCTGACAAAAAGAAGGCGACCATGGGTCGCAACCATAAGCAATTGTTTAAAGAGGAGCTTTTAGAGATACTTGACGCGTCAAGTATTTATTTACAACACTATTGTTTGAAAATAACAGATAAAAAATCAAAAATGTTTGACCCTACTTCGTTCGGCAGACTACGAAGGACAGGCGCGTCAAGTATTTTTAGCTTTAAAAATTTTCAGCTTTATAACTTTCGGCTCTTACTGATACGTCAGTCAAGGCTGCTTAACTGTGTATCTCGCTAATGCTACTGTTTTACTACTGTTATAGCGTGCTTTTTAAGCACACATGTATGTAAAGAGACATCAAAACTATAGTTACGAGCACTGGAGCTAAAAAGATGATAATTAAGGAGCGACTTTACCATGATAATCGCTTCTTTGTAGGCAGTTTGGTCATTGGGGTATTGAGTGTAGTACTTTTTAGTTTATTCATTGGCACCGCGTTTGCTTTTACGTTGTTAGGTGATAGGGAAATCCATATGGGTAGTTCCCAGCCAGGTGATGTAACCGACTACACCGTTGAGTTCGACGTCTCAACTACCGGGAACCTCGGCGGTATTGTGGTCACCTTCTGTGCCAACACCCCCACCATCGGCGACCCAGAGTGCGAGACGCCTGCCAACTTTGACCTAACGACAGCGTTGGCAAATTTGGATGCTGGCGACATCGACCTAACTGGCTACCAAGCTGTTACAGCTGATTATTCGAGTTCTGGTAGTGGCGGGGATAATACGATAATTTTATATTCTGACGCTGAATATAGTCTACAAGATACTGGACCTGCCGGAGGCCTCATTTTTCACATTAATGGTGACACGTACTACGAAGCAGCTCCGGAGAGTTGGGATGGCGGCAGTGATCCGCAATTACAATGGGGCTGTTTGGATCAGAGCGTATCAGGGGCAGACGGTCTGGCCATAGGCGACGGTGTCACCAATACCGCCGCCATCGTGGACTTCCATGACGACTCTTCCAACTTCAACGGTCAAGACTACTATACCTATACCGGGGATTATGGAGATATAGGCTGTCATAATTTTAACAACGGCGAAGTAGCAGCCAAGCACGTTAGTGAGGCAGAGATAAACAGCTACGATGACTGGTTTCTGCCTTCCCGGAACGAGTTGGATGCCATGTATAGCAATTTAGAAGAGGAATCCTTAGGTGGTTTTGTCAGCGCTGGCTACTGGAGCAGTTCTGAACTTTGGAGTAGTAATGCTTACATTCAAGACTTTAGTAACGGTACTATACAATACCAAAACAAGGCGAATCCTTATCGGGTTCGTCCCGCACGCGCCTTTACGGTTGCCAGTGCTCAACCGGCCTCTACTGGAAACACCGCCATCTTCGACCTCGTTAGCGTCACCAACCAGGACATCCAGGGCACGTTTTATGCGCGGATTTATACGTATGAGGACCCGGAGCATGCGCTTGGCTATACGCTTGAGGATCCATGGGCAGAAGGTGACGTCGTCGATGCTGGTGGAGTGGCGCTGTCTACGGCAGAAACGATTGACATTACGTTTCAGATACCTGAGCGGTTGACCTTTTGTGTATTTACCAATGAGTTAAGTGATCCAGGTGATTTTGCTACCTGTGATGGCACTACGGCTACTCCAGTCAGCCTAGGTGATGACCTGGGGTTCTTGAGCCCTGACGAGCCATCTATTAGCAAAGACGCCAAGTACAACATCGCTACCAATGCTCCACATGGTGCAATGGTGCGCATTCGCGGTAGTACGCTCAACTCTGGTTCGCTTAGTATCGACGCGATTGGCGATCAGTTACCAGGTGACGGCGTCGCTACTAGCAGCAGTCCTGGCACTGAACAATTTGGCCTGTGCACCTATCAGCATACCGACAGTGTGGACGATGGCATACTTCCGCTCGCTCCGTATAACCATGCTAACTGCGAAGGGGCTACCGACGGGCAGGGCACGGGTAATGACAACGGCGCATTATTTGCCTTTCATGAATCAGAGATAGATAGCATCTACGGTCACCCGATTGCCCGAAAAGACCATGGGGACTGGTCAACCGGTATCATTGTGTTTCTTGCCAACATTACCGCCTTTACCGAGCCGGGTGTTTATACCACTACATTTGATGTGGTGGCGACAGGACAGTATTAACTCGCTAACGAGTTAATACTCATTTGTCTCTCGTCCTCTGTCATCTGTGCTTGTGACTACAGTAACTTGTGAAAGGTCGGACCTTTCACACTTTCACATTAGCTAAAGATCACTCCTTGCGCCTAGCGACTGATGGCTAACGACTGACGACATAAAACTGCTTGACGCATCAAGTAATTTCAACAGGGGTGACTTCAGATTGCAAACAAAGCACAAGTGTGATATAATATAAACCATTATGGCATCTGAAAAAATGATTAGACAAGCTGGTATAGACAATATTAGCCAACATAGAATCGGCGAGACAGATGGCTTCACCCCAGAACAAGCTAGAGACTTAGGCTTTACGCCGGATGCCGATGAAGTAGATAGAATCGCTAACACTTTAAGTGACGAAGC
>PWJC01000078.1 GCA_003560165.1 Bacteroidales bacterium | reverse complement strand
GCCCGGGCAGAGCCTAGGCTCATGAATACCGAAAGCACAAAACCGCCAACGATGGTCAATGAGTTCCTGAAAAGTCTTTTCAGATTCATGTTGCAAAAATACCAAAAAGATAGCCAACAACTGCAAAACATGCCGCAACCGCATGTTAATAAGTTGTTAGAACGTGCGGGGATAAAATCAAGCGTGCCGGCCTGTTAACAGGCCGGCACGCTTGATTTTGCAGTTTATCCGACAAAGGCCGTTTATCTTGCTATATGTATCCGTTGGGTGCGTATGCCTTCGGAAGTGAGCAACTGCACAAAATAGGTCCCGTTGAGGAAACCGCTCACGTTGATCTGGTGGCGATCACTGTCTTCCCTTGAGGTATAGACCACCTGTCCCAGCATATTGATCAGCCGCACCTCGTAAATACCGGCACTGCTTTCGATGTTGAGGTGGCTGCTAGCCGGGTTGGGATACAGCCTGAATCCGGCTGCTTCTCTTTCGGGCACAGTCACTTCATCATCGCGGTAGCCGAAGATGTCTTCCACAATGGTGTCGGCAATTACGGTAACGAAGCGGTCGTCGCCACCGGGCCATTCGCCGCCGTTCCATCCGCTGCCTATCAGGTCGGAGAAATACTTGTAGGCATATTCACCGGCGGGCAGATGGAAGGTCTTGCTGTAGACCAGGGGCTCGTCGCTAGTTTTCTCCATCAGCTGGTTTTCGGGATCATCGCCGGGTTCGGCCCAACCGACCAGGCTCCCGGTAATATAGATGTGGTGGGTTTCGGGGTCGAATCCTTCGAGCAGCAAAAATTCGATGGCCGGGTCGAGTTCTACCTCGAAGGTGACCTCAAACAGCTCTTCGAATATGCCGTATTTGACAACAAAGATATCGAAGCTGCCGGCCGATTCGAACTCATCGTCGTGGGCCACGAAGGTATCCATGAAGCGTCCGATCACATAGATATCGTCCTGGGCCGACATGGCCAGTCCGCCCACATCTTCCCGGTTGGATCCTCCGATGGATTCGGCCCAGAGCGGCTCACCGAAAGGACTGTAAACCACCAGGTAGCCGTCCTGGTTGTCGTCGTAACTTTCAATGAATAAATCGGCGGTAAAATCGATGCGTTCCCTGAAATCGCCGGCCGCATAGATAGTTCCTTCCGAAGAGATCTGCAGGCCACGAAGGTTGTCGTTCTGGTCGGGGTTGCCGAAAAAACGCCCCCACACCACCGACATGTCGGTGTCCAGCCTGATAATATAGGCCATGGTGCGTACCGGGTTCACGGGCTCAAAAACGACCCCGTCGCCCCAGTCCATGGTGGTGCGGGCATGGCCACCGACGTACAACTGACCGTTTTGGCAGTAAGCCAGCCCGAACACAAAGGCCCGGTTGGTGGTTTCTGTAAGGATATGCCGGTGGCCCACATAGTCGCCGCCGGGTGTCAGCTCAATCAGTGCGATCCCCCCTCCTTCGCTCTCTGTAGTCGCATCGTCCACGGCAAGGGCTTCGTTGTAGCGCACTGAAAACAAAATGTTGCCATCAGGGGTAAGGGTGATGGCCTCGCCGCGGTCGTCGCCCGGCAGGGTTGAGTTCCAGTGCCACTGATAGGCTCCCAGGGCGTCCAGTTTGACCAGCAGGGCGTAGAAATTGGTCCCCCCGGTGAGGGGTTCCACATGGGTGCCGGCGATGTTCACGTCCAAACGAAACTGGGTGGTGTAGTAAACAGCCCCTTGCTCATCAACCACCAGGCTGTTGGCACTGCCCGTAGTGACCAGGCCGCCGGCATGGGAGCTGCTGATGGGTCTGATCCATTCGAGCAAACCGTTGCCTGCATTGTATTTGGCAATGAAGTTGGCCCGGGTCTCGGACGAGAGGGTGGTTTCGCTCAAATCGGCCGAAAAGAACACAGCGTCCCCCCGGAAATCGCCCAACAGATATACATAGCCGTTCCTGTAGGCGGGGGCAAAGCCGCTGGCTCCGGTAGACCCATCGGCTTCGGCAGTAACATACCACAGCAACTCCCTGCCGGGAGAGACCTTGGCCAACAGCATATTGTTTCTGTCGGATTCGGGCTCGATGCTGGTGCCCATCAAATCGACAGGGCCACGGAAAAAGCCGGTAATGTATGCATTCCCTTCGTCATCGACGGTGATTCCCTCACCAAAATTGGCATTTTCGCCCGATACGGCCAGGGCCCAGTTGTATTCGTACTCGGGGGCCATGCCGGGAGGGAAGAAAACAACACGATAAACGGCGGTCACTTCAGGATCTTCGGCCGTAACGGTGATCACGGCTGTACGTTCCTCTTCGGTGCCATCCAGGTCGGTTGCCTGCTCGATGTCGAGTGTGGCCAACCCGCTGGCAGCCACGGCGGTAACCTCCGGCACTTCCGAAACACCCGGCGAAACCGGAACATAATAGGTACGGATGCCGGGGCTGAAATCATCCAGGGGTTCATCGTCGATATGGATGGAGGCCAGCGTGGCGTCGCTGTCAGGGGATCCGTACCTGAGTACGGCCACATCGAAACTACCCATCGACGGCTGGGTAAAGTCGTTTGCCTCGAAATCGCCCATGAAACGCCCGATCACATAAATATTGTCGATGGGCGACAGGGCCATGCCCCAGACATCTTCCCTGTTCGTCCCCCCGAAGGATTCGGCCCATACGGGGGTGCCGTCAAGGTCGAAAGCGGCGATGAATCCGTCCTGGCTGCCCTCGTTGCTTGAGAGCACCACATCGTTGCCCAGTTCGACCACGCCAGAAAAATCGCCGGCGGCGATCAGCTGGCCTTCTGAATTGATGGCGATCTGCCGCAAATACTCATTGGTGTCCTCTACCCCGAACACCTGAGTCCAGACAACGTTCATGGCATCGTCCAGCCTGGCCACAAAGGCCGCGTTGCGGGTGGTGCTCAGTGGCTCGATCACCGTGGCATCGGGAAAGCTGACCGGTGTACGGAAACTGCCGCCCATATACAGGTTGTTTTCGTGATCAAACTCCATGTCGAACACCAGCAAACCCAGGGAGTGGTCGGAGTCGGTCAGAATCTGGTAGTCGGTAACCACTTCGCCCCCCGGGGTCATTTCGATCAGGGCAAGCCCGCCGCCCTCGTTCTCCGTGGTGGTTTCCCCTATGGTGATGGCCGAGGAGTAACGGATGGCAGACAGGATATTCCCTTCGGGGGTGATGCTCAGGGCCTGACCCCTGTCGTCGCCCACATGGGTGGTGTTCCAGTGCCATTGATAGGCGCCCAGGGCATCCAGTTTGATCAGGATGGCGTAAAAGTTGGTGCCGCCGGTTCCGGGTTCGATCAGGGTTCCGCCAATGTTGATGTCGGTACGGAACTGCGTGGTGTAATAAACGGCGCCTTCATCGTCGACAACCAGGTTGTTGGCACTGCCCATGGTAATGATGCCTGACGAATGGGAACTTTCAACCCTGGTCACCCATTCGAGGATGCCGTTGGCGGTGTAGCGGGCAATGAAGTTGGCCCGGGTTTCGGACGACATCGGGGTTTCGGACAGATCGGCCGAGAAAAAGGTGGCCTCACCACGAAAATCGCCCAACAGGTATACATAGCCGTTATGGTAGGCCGGCTTGAAACCGCTGGCTCCCGTGGTCCCATCGGCTTCGGCGGTCACGATCCACAGCAGTTCCATGGCCGGCGACACCTTGGCCAGGTACATCGCATTGCGCTCACTCTCGGTCTCGACGGTAATGCCCAGTATTTCCATGGGGCCGCGAAAAAATCCGGTAATGTACATATTGCCTTGCTCGTCGGAGGTAATGCCTTCGCCAAAATCGGGAGATTCACCCCCAAAGCCAAACGCCCACCTCAACTCCCCGGGCTGGGAGAAGGCGGTCACGGAAACAAACAGAATGAATAAAAACAGGGTAAGGAGTTTTTTCATGATATACAGGTTTAGGTGAGTAATTGGGTGCATAAAGTTAAGAAAATTTGCCGGTGGTGACAACAAAAGGCCATATTGGATTGCCGGGACAAAAGGGTTTATCCGGTGAATAATCATCCGGGACCGCAATAAAGCAGCAAAATAGAAGTGCGGTATGCCTGACGGCCGTGCTCAGGGAAAATGCATGCATTGAGCAAACACAGCAACCGGCCAGCATCAGGGGTGCGCAGCCAGGGCTTCGGAGGTTTTGGCCTGGCTGCGTTTTTGTATCCTGCCCAGTAACAGGGCCAAACCGGCGCACACTACCAGGCATGTCCCGGCAATGTAGAAGGAGAGGTGGTGGTTGCCGTTGGCGGCAAACAAGGTTTGCGACAGCCTGCTGAAAACAAATCCGCCAAGGCCCCAGGCCGTCAGCACAAAACCATAGTTGATGCCAAAGTTCTTCATGCCCCAGAGCACCTTGGTAAAAGTGGGAAACAACGACAGATTAGTCCCGAAATTAAAGCCGATAAAGGTGGCGAACAACACAATTACCAAAGCCGAAGTTTGGTCGCCGATCAGGGTGGCCGCCATGAACATCAGGGTGGCCTGGAAAAGCAGCAGGACGAAAAGAGTGAGTACCCGGCCTATCTTATCGGAAACAAAGCCAGCGATGATCCTGCCCGAGGCATTGCCAATGGCAATGACGGCCACAGCCAGGAAGGCGGCCTCGCCCAGGCTGGCCCTTGCCATGCCCGATATGCTGGCGATCACCATCAAACCGGCGCCCGACCCGATGAACAGGATGAACCAGATCAGGTAAAACGAAGGCAATTTGAATATTTCGGAGGCAGAGTAATCGCGGCCGCTGCCGTTGGTCACTTTATGACGGAATGAGGACTTTTTGGTTTCCAGGGGAACATAGCCGGGAGGTGGGTTCTGAAGCAAAAGGGCGCATCCTGAAACAATCACCAGGAATGCGATGCCGAAGATAAGCATGGTGTTGTGCAGCCCGAAGTTGCCCACAAGATAGGTGGCCAGCGGGGCAATGTATACCGGGGCGATCCCGAAACCCGATACCACGATGCCGGCGATCAGCCCGCTTTTGGAGGCAGGGAACCATTTAAAGGCCGGGGGGGTTGCCGAAGCATAGCCGAACCCGATCCCAATGCCGGCCAGTATGCCGAAACCCAGCACCCACAGGGCATAGCTGGTGGTGAAATATAAGAGGATAAAGCCCAGGCTCACCAGGATGCCCCCGATAAAGGCAGTGATCCTGGGGCCTTTTTTATCCTGTATCCGTCCGGCAAGTATCATGGTAAAGGCAAATACCAGGATGCATACGGCATAGGGGTCGTTCAGGGCGGATTCCTCCCAGGTGAACGCCCCCTCGCCCCCCCTCAGTATCGAATCGTGGATGGCGTCCTTGAAAATACTCCACGAATAGAGGATGCCCAGGGCAAGGTTGATGGCAAGGCCGGCAAAGACAACGATCCAGCCTCGGTTTTTGTTGGAAAGCGCAGAAACAGTGGATGACATCAGACAGAAACAGGATTGAAGGTTAGAAAAAAATGATGCCAAAGATACTTTATTTTCAATACACACAGGCTTCGCAGTGGGAAAATGCTTTTTTATTGCTGCCGGGGTACCGGGAGTTATGGAAACAATGTGTATATTTCCCATGCAAAAAAAGTATGAACCAATCCACCCCCCCCATGAAAACCATCCGATCCACTAAGCAATTTTTGCTGCTGTTTGCTTCCCTGATTCTGCTGATGCCATCCTGCAAAAGGGAATACGCCGATGTGGTCCTTCTGAACGCCACCATTTATACCATGGACCAGGAAAACCCCTGGGCCGGGTCCCTGTCCATTACCAGCAACAGGATATCGGGGGTATACCCCGGGCCGGAAGACGGCCGGCGGGATGCCGGTCCCGGTACCCGGGTCATCGACTTGGACGGGGCTTTTGTATTGCCGGGTTTTATCGACGCCCATGTGCACTTTAACCGGGCCGGCGAACTCATCAACGATGCCAACCTGATGACAGTGGCCTGCGACGAAGGGCTGAAGGCCGAGATCGGCCGGGTTGCCGCCATTGTCGGTCCCACAGAATGGATCACAGGCGGGCTTTGGGGAGCCTATGAAGAGTGGGAACTCGGCGGCAGTAGCGGTGGCAGGATGCAGGCCGGCAGGTGGATGCCATCCCGGGATCTGATCGACGGCATCACCCCGGACAACCCCTGCTTTTTGAATAACTTCGATCGTTCGATGTTCCTGGCCAATACCCTCGCCCTGGAAGCCGCAGGCCTGTCGGACAGGGTGCTTTCAGGCATGGAGGTTGACCAGAGGGACCGGCCCACCGGCCTCATATACTCCGGTTCCCCGGCCCTGGCCATGATCAGGGAGGTGGTGCAGCCAAAATCGGACGAACGCCTGCTGAACGAGAACAGGGCGGCCCTGCAGCTGCTGCGCGAAGCCGGCGTCACAGAGATCCACGACATTGCCACTCCGGCACAGACAGAGCGCTTTGTCCGGCTTTACGAAGGCGGGGAGCTGAGCAGCCGCGTATGGCTTCGTCCCGACCTCTCGAGGGTATATGAGCTCAGGGAGGCCGGCTTGCGCATGGGGATGCATCCGGTTACCGGCCGGGAGGATGCTTTTCTCAGGCTTGGGGCCTTGAAAGCTTACATTGACGGCATCATGGGGACCCATGGGGCCCTGTTCTTTGAGCCGTACGACGACCAGCCCGGCAACTACGGCCATTACCGGCCCCATACCAGCAACGACCCCGACATGCTGGTGCCCGACATGGACAAGATGTACGATATGGTCAAAGCCGGCTACGAAGCCGGATTCGTATCCAATGTCCACGCCATTGGCGACAAGGGGGTGTCGCTGATGCTCGACACCTACGAGCGCCTGATGACGGATCTGGGCAGGCCCCTGGACGGTTTCCGGGTAATCCATGCCCAGGTTGTGCGGCAGGAGGATTTTCCACGCTTCCGGCAATTGAATGTGATCGCCGAAGTAAACCCCTATCATATCTCGGACGATATGCGGTGGATGGAAGAACGCATCGGAAGTGAAAGATGCCGGGGGGCTTATGCCTTCAGGTCGATGCTCGACAACGGGGCCATCCTCTCCTTTGGCTCCGACTGGCCGGGCACATCGGCCGCCGAATACCATGTACACCCGCGTTACACCCTCCATGCGGCGGTAAACCGCACCACCCTGAACCATCAACCCGATGGAGGATGGTTCCCGGAGCAGAAGATCAGCATGGAAGAGGCCCTGAAGGCCTATACCGTCAACAACGCCTATGCCGCCTTCGACGGCGACAGCCGGGGGGTGATCAAAACCGGGATGCTGGCTGATATCGCCGTTTGCGATACCAACCTGATTGACTGCGCCCCGGAAGAGATACTGGGCATGGAGGTATTGATGACCATCGTTGACGGGCAGATCGTTTTCGAAAAACCCCGGAACCGCTAATGGGTCAGCCCGGGCCTGGCACGGCAAACTCAGGACTTGTCCGGGCCGTTCTTGCTGAAAAGGAAGCCAAAGGGGCTCAATACCGGCACAGTACGGCACAGTACGGCAATCATGCCAAACACCGGGATGGCCAGCACCAGACCGATAATCCCCCACAGATGGTACCCCAGCACAACGGATAAGATGATGAATACCGGGTGAACGTCCACTTTCGGACCCAGGACGATGGGCTGCAATATATAGGTATCAATGATCTGGGCCATGGCAAAGGTGATGCTGATCCCCAACACCGCAGCCATCCCGCCGCCGGTGAGCAGGCTTACCGAAATGGCGATCAGGTAGCCGATCAGGTTCCCCACCACAGGAATGATGGAAAGCGCCGCCGACAGCAAACTGATCAGCAAGGCATTCTCCAGCCCGGTGAGGCGGAGCCCGGTGTAATACAATATGGCCAGGAACACCATCAACAGCAATTTGCCGGCCAGGTAATGCCGGCTAACGGCAGAGGACCTGTTGATGATACCGGAAATGCTTTTTCGTTTCTCACTGGCAAAAAACTTCAGGAGAAACTCCTTGAACCTGCTTCTGAAGTGAATGAACAAAAACACATACACCAAAACGATCAGCAGTTCGGTGAGGAATCCGAGCACAGAACGGACAAAATCAACGGCCGGCCATCCGTTGCCCTGCCCCTGGCCTTCTCTTCCGCCGCCGGGTCCAAAGCCGATCCCGGATAGTTGCTCATGAGTCAGGGGGGTTTTCTTGTCGAGGTAAAGGGTCACCTGCTCAAGGGTTTCGCTCAGCCGGCCGCTCAGCTCATCCCAGTCGTCGGTGAGGCCCCTGATCTGCGAAAACATCACAGCCACAAAGACAACCACCGCGGCCAGAAGGATCAGTGTCGACCAAAGGGTGGCCCACACCCTGTCCAGGCCCCATTTCTCGAATGCCCTGGCCACGGGGAGCATCAGCAACGACAACACCATGGCGGTGACCAGGGGGGCAAGAAAAGGCTTGGCGGCCACCAGGCCGGCAAAGAGGAAATAGGCGGCCACTACCGAAATCATCAGATAGATCAGCAAATTGGCCCTTTTGCCCATTCCGCTCTTCGATGAGGGTCGCATTGGTTGCATTTGGGGTTGCTTTTTACCCTTCGAAGATACGAATATATGCACTCGTCCGCAATTTCGGGGAAAAGACCGGAATAAACCCGGGCAGTTTCTACCAAATGACTTGGGCTTCCATATGTAAAAAAATGTTGAAAAGACTTAAGTTTTCCTATAGCCAGGCCGCACAACTTGAAATTGGCCTTAGTTATCGCTATATTTACATTGGTAATATAATATGTCAAACCGGAAAATAAAAGGAGGTTGATATGAATCGGAACAAAGAAAGAACCGTCAGAAGGTTTACTCCCCCGGTCATGATGTTGTTGGGGATGCTGGCCATGCTGGTCCCGGCTTCCTGCAATCCTGACCGTGAGCAAGTACAGCACGAACAGCTTCCCGCCACAGAAGTGGCAGCAAAAACCTACGAGCTGAAACTCGAGGTCAAGTTTCCGGTGGGAGGAGAAGTTACCGGAGCCGGCGAATACCGGGCAGGCGAACGGGTCACCATCGAGGCGCACCCCTTCAATTACTTCGAATTTCTGCGTTGGGTTGATTTAGACCGGCAACAGGAGCTCAGCCGCGACGACCGCTACAGTTTTACGATGCCCGAACATGACCTGCACATCGGGGCCTGGTTTATCGATTTGGAAGAGTGGCGATAAGTCGGGCAAAGCATAACCGAAACCCCGTTCGCATTGGCCGGGTCCGGGACGGGATAATGGGCGTCAGGCGCTTATCCGGCAAAACAATAGCCCGCGCCGTGTCGGGTCACGATAAGGCTGGGTTGCCGGGGGTCGGATTCGAGTTTCTTCCTCAGGTTCAGGATATGGTTATCCACAATGCGCAGATTGGGGTAATAGGAATAGCCCCACACCCTTTGGAGCAGGGTTTCGCGGCTGAGCGCATACGGACGTTCCTCCACAAGCAGTTTCAGTATTCCGAACTCACTTGTGGTAAGTGCTACCGGATGTTCCTTTAAAAAAACCCTGGAATTCTTCAGATCAATGCGCAATTCGCCGAATGACAAGGATTTAGTTGCCGAAGGCTGATGCTCGGACCGCCGGAGGCGGACCTTGATCCGGGCGATGAGTTCGCGGAGGCTGAAGGGTTTGATGAGGTAATCGTCCGCTCCGATTTCCAATCCAAACACCCTGTCGAATTCATCCCCACAGGCGGTCAGCATGATCACCGGTACCCGGTCGTCCCTGTTGCGGATGTTCCGGCACATTTCAAAGCCATCCATGCCGGGCAGCCTGATGTCGAGCAAAATGAGATCAAAATGATGCGCATGCAGCATATCTTCGCCGGTTTCCGCCGACTCGGCACAGACTACGCTGTACCCATGCAAAGCAAGGGCCTCGCTGATGGCGTTGGCCATATCGCGCTCATCCTCGATCACCAATATCTTGTTCAAAGCTAACGGCAAAATGTACAGGCACACCCTAAACGGGGCCCACGAATGCACAATAACCGTGGTCATGAAAGCAAACCGGACTTTTGCGGCCATTCGTTGGCCCTTGCCCGCAAAAAAATACATGGCCTTATCCGGTATGCTGCCGTTCAAGGCAACCGGAACAGTTAACCCATAAATATACGCATTATTATGCACAATACGCAAGCCCTTAATGGAAAATAAGGAAAAATAATCGATTTAATTCCTTCATTTACAGTACCTGATTACCTGAAAGATACGTCCATTTCGTGGGTTTGCGTATCATTGGTTTTCCTATCGGAGGACCGTATCTCAGATTTGGACCGGCCAATGAGTTTGTGATCCTGTCCATTGCCATTGGCGGCCATGCCGATGCTTCTGGAATTCCCTGCAACTTGTCAGATTTCGCTGGCATGTATGCCATAAATTGGCTATATTTATGAGATGCACCCAAGGTGGCATGTTTTTTTTCACGAACCCTACTCCCATGAGCGAACTCATCAACAATTCCGAAGAAAGAAAATCACGGCTCAAGGCCCTGATTCTGAAACTGCATGCCGGCGAATCCGAACAAAGCGTGCGCAAAGAGCTGGAAGATACCTTGCGCAGCATACCCTACGGTGAGGTGGTGGAAGTGGAGCAGCAGCTGATCAGCGAGGGCCTGCCCGAAGAGGAGGTGCTCAGGCTCTGCGACGTGCATTCGGCTGTTTTGCGCGGAAAGATCGACCTGAGCGGCGTAAAGGATATTCCCGAAGGCCATCCCGTCGATGTGATGATCAAAGAGAACCGGGAACTCAAAAAAGTTACGGCAACCGCCCGCGACACCCTCGACCGGATCGCCCGCGAAGGCGAGGACGCCCTTCCCGGGCTGCTGACCACATTGCAGGGCCAATTCAACGCCCTGTACGACGTTGACAAGCATTACCAGCGAAAGGAATACCTCTTGTTCCCCTATCTGGAAAAAGAAGGGATCACCGGCCCGCCAAAGGTGATGTGGGGAAAACACGACGAGATCAGGGAACTTCT
>PWJC01000179.1 GCA_003560165.1 Bacteroidales bacterium | reverse complement strand
TAGTAGGTAGTAGGTAGTAGGTAGTAGGTAGTAGGTAGTAGGTAGTAGGTAGTAGGTAGTAGGTAGTAGGTAGTAGGTAGTAGGTAGTAGGTAGTAGGTAGTAGGTAGTAGGTAGAAGACAGAGGACGAAGGAACGACAGAACGATGGAACGATGGAACGAAAAAGTTGAAAAGTTGAAAAGTTGAAGAGTTTAAAAAGCCAAAAGCCAAAAGCCAACGGCTTTAAAACCAGACATATATCATCACAAAAAATAATCCTGATCATGAAAAAACTCAGCAAAGCCTTGCGGCAGGGCGGAATAGCGCTCGCCGCCATACTTCTTGCCCAGGGAGCCCTGGCCGGCGACCCCAGGGAGATCATCCGGCAGATGGAAGAAAACATGAGGGGCGATGCCTCCTACACCGAAATGAGCATGGAAATCGTCAGGCCAAGGTACACACGGGAGATCAGCATGCGTTCGTGGACGCTGGGCGACGATTACGCATTGGTGTACGTTACGGCGCCGGCCCGTGACGAAGGCACCGCCTTCTTAAAGATCGGCAATGAGATGTGGAACTACCAGCCCAACATCGACCGCACGGTAAAAATGCCGCCATCGATGATGTCGCAATCATGGATGGGCTCGGATTTCACCAACGACGACCTGGTAAGCGCCACCTCGCTCACAGATGATTACACCCACGAATTGCTGGGCGAGGAAGAGGTGGACGGGTACGACTGCTACATCATTGAGATGATCCCGACCCCCGAAAACCCGATCGTATACGAAAAAGTGCTGCAGTGGGTAAGCAAGGAGCACTACCTGCCCGTTCGCACCGAAAACTACGATGAGCGCGACCAACTGGTCAACACCATCCATTTCCGTGATTTCGAGATCATGGGCGGGCGGAAAATACCCGCCATTATGGAAATGGTCCCCGAAAACAACTCGAACCAGAAAACCATCATCACCACACATTCCGCCGATTACGACATAGAGATCAGCGAAGATTTCTTTTCGATCGAGAACCTTACCGAAATCAACTGATCACCCCTCACCCCCGCCAACAAAACCCCCACAATATGCTGCTTACGCTCGCATGGCGCAATTTATGGCGCAAGAAACGAAGAACGCTGATCACGGCAAGTTCTGTCATGTTCGCCGTGGTCCTTGCCGTCATCCTCATGTCGATGATCAACGGGATGAGGCAGCAGATGATCGACTCCATCATCAGCAATACGACCGGTCATGTTCAGATCCAGGATGTGCTCTACCACGATGAGCCCAGCATGGACCATGCCATGGAATACAGCCAGGAAGTGAAGGATGCCGTAGAGGCCCGGGGAGATGCCATCAAATACACGGTTCCGAGGATCGAGGGCTTTTGCCTGGCATCCAAAGAAGTAAGCAGCCGGGGCGTATACCTTACAGGCATTGTTCCCGAAAAGGAAGACCGCATGAACGATCTTTCTTCACGGCTTGTTGAAGGAGCAATGTTCGAACCCGGCGAGGAGTTTGCCGTGATCGGCAGGGGGGTGGCCACCCTGCTTGATCTTGCTTTGGGCGATACCATTGTGCTGCTCGGGCAGGGCTTCCAGGGCATGACGGCTGCAGGCAAATTCCCCGTGGGCGGCATCCTGGAGTTCCCCCTCCCTGAGGCGAACAACACCATGGTGTATCTTCCCCTGAACGTTGCCCAGGATTTCTTTGCCGCACCCGGCAGGCTGAACAGCCTGATCCTCATGCTTGAGGATCCGGGGCAGGCAGATGAAGTGGCCCGGCTGCTCCTGCAGGACCTGGACCAGGAATGGTACACCACCAAAACCTGGGAAGAGCTCATGCCCGACAAGGTGGCCGCCTTCGAGGCAAGGGACGCACAGGTAAGGATCTTTGCCTGGGTGCTTTATATTGTGGCGGGCTTCGGCATTTTCGGTACCGTCATCACCATGATGCACGAACGCCTGCGCGAACTGGGCATACTGCTTTCGATCGGGCTCAAACGAAGCAGGCTGGCAATGGTCACCATGCTCGAAACCCTGTTCATCGGGTTCATCGGGGTATTGGCAGGCATCGCCGTAGGTTACCCCATTGTATACTGGTTTTACCGGAACCCGATACCTCTGGGCACAGAAGCGGGCGAGGTCATGATCGATTTCGGGATCGAACCCTATTTAACCTTCTCCATCGCACCCGGTATCTTTATCTACCAGGGCATCACCATTTTCATCATTGCCCTGATCGTCGGGATCTATCCCGTAAGGAAGGTGTTTGCGCTCGACATGATCGATGCGGCGAGGAAGTAGGGAAGCGGAAGGTAGAAGGTAGTAAGTAGTAAGTAGTAGGTAGTAGGTAGGAAGAAGAACGTTGAAAAGTTTAAAAGTTGAAGAGTTGAAAAGTTGAAGAGTTGAAAAGTTGAAGAGTTTAGAAGACGGAAGACAGAAGACGGAAAGTTGAAGAGTTGAAAAGTTGAAAAGTTGAAGAGTTTAGAAGACGGAAGACAGAGGACGGAGGACAGAAGGTAGAAGGTAGAAGGTAGAAGGTAGAAGGTAGAAGGTAGTAAGTAGTAGGTAGTAGGTAGTAGGTAGTAGGTAGGAAGAAGAAGGTTGAAAAGTTGAAAAGTTGAAAAGTTGAAGAGTTGAAGAGTTGAAGAGTTGAAGAGTTGAATATTAAATACTTAAACCCATTAAACCTTTAAACTTTTAAACCTGTTTGGATTTTCCTGGATTTTAACTGACGCACTGCCTGCGAACATTATAAAAATT
>PWJC01000077.1 GCA_003560165.1 Bacteroidales bacterium | reverse complement strand
GAGTTGAAATGTTGAAGAGTTGAAAAGTTGAAAAGTTGAAAAGTTTAAAACGCCAAAAGCTAACAGCCAAAAACCAAAAACCAAAAGCCAAAAACCAAAAGCCAAAAGCCAACAGCCAAAAACCAAAAGCCAAAACCCAAAAGCCAATAGCCAAAACCCAACAGCCAACAGCCAATAGCCAATTGGGGTTTCCCGGGATTTAACTGCCGCACTGCCTGGGGGCAGTGGATAAACGATATTTTGCTTAAATTTAAAGAACATGACCTATTATCTGAAAAAACTGTTTCTTGCATCCATGCTGCTGCTGGCCGGGTTGGCGGTTCACGGGCAGCACCACCAGATCGCCACGCTGAAATACCGCGGGGGGGGCGACTGGTACGCCAACCCCACGGCCCTGCCCAACCTGGTGCGCTTCGCCAATGGACATACCGGCACCACGATCAGCCGGCAGATCGGCACCGTGGAGGTGGGCAGCGCCCAGCTCTTCAACTACCCCTTTGTATACATGACCGGGCACGGCAACGTGTCCTTCTCGGCGCAGGAAGCCGAAAACCTCCGCAACTACCTGGCCGCCGGGGGCTTTCTGCATGTCGACGACAACTACGGCCTCGACCCCTACTTCCGCCGCGAGCTCAGCAAGGTATTCCCCGACCACGAACTCATCGAGCTGCCCCACGAACACCCCATCTACCACCAGGCCTTCAGCTTCCCGAACGGCCCGCCCAAGATCCACGAACACGACGGCAAGCCCGCCCAGGGCTTCGGCATCGTATACGAAGGCCGGCTGGTGCTGTACTACACCTACGAAACCGACCTGGGCAACGGATGGGAAGACCAGGCCGTGCACGGCAACCCCGAAGAGATCAGGCTCAAGGCCCTGCAGATGGGCGCCAACATACTGCAGTATGTATTTACCCGCGACGAGGACATGGGCCCCCTCCCCTGAGCGTCCCCGTCTGAGCCGCCAAAAACCCCGGACCCATGTACACCAAAGCCAAACGCACAGCCCTGACCCTCTGGGGGGTGTTCCGCGATACCTATCTGCGGTGGAACGCCTCCGGGCCCTGGCGTCAGAGCGCCATCCTGGCCTATTACGCCATACTGTCGCTGCCGGCCCTCATGCTCATCGTCATCGTGATCGCAGGCACCCTCTTTGGCGAAGAAGCCGTGTCGAGAGAACTGTCGGTCCAGATAGAGGACAGCATCGGCAAGGATGCTGCACGAACGGTAGAGAACATGGTGGCCAATGCGGCCGAAACCGGATCCTCCACCCTGGCCATGCTCGTGGGAATCGGGCTGCTGCTGTTCGGGGCCACCTCGGTGTTTTACCACCTCCAGCTTTCGGTCAACAGAATATGGGGGGTGGTGCCCAGGCCCAAACGGGCCTTCCTCAAATACGTCAAAGACCGGGTATTGTCGTTCGGGCTGGTGCTGGCCATCGGCTTCCTTTTGCTGCTGTCGCTGCTGGTCACCTCGCTGATGGCCATCCTCAGCGACTGGATCAAAGAGCAATGGCCGGTATACATACCCGAAGTGTTCGCCGTGGCCAACTACCTGATATCCCTGCTGCTGACCACCGTATTGTTCGCCCTGATGTTCAAACTGCTTCCCGATGCCGTCATCCGCTGGCGCTCGGTATGGGTGGGCGCCCTGATCACCGCCCTGTTGTTTGCCCTGGGGCAGTATGGGTTGAGCATCTACTTCGGCCGTTCCGACCCCGGTTCGGTTTACGGAGCGGCCGGTTCGGTGATCCTGATCATGATCTGGAGTTCGTACGTGGCCATGATACTGCTGTTCGGGGCCGAGTTCACCCGCCAATGGGCCAAGGCGTTCGGCCACGGCATCAGGGCCAAGGAAAACGCCGAACTGGTGGAGGAAGGCGATGACGGACTGCTCGAAAGAGTAGAATAAAACCATGCCGACCCAAACAACTAAAACCAAGCGCTTATGACACTCAAAATCATCAATGTGGCGGCCTTTGTGCTGATGGTGGTCATGAACTACCTGGCCAACGCCCTGCCCATCAACAACAAGACCACGGGCGAGCTCTCGGCCGAATACCCCAACCTTTTTGTGCCGGCCGGCATCACCTTTTCCATCTGGGGAGTGATCTACCTGCTGCTGCTGGGCTTTGTGGTGCTGCAGTTCAGGGAACAGCACAAGCCCCTGGTGGCGGCCATCGGCTGGGCCTTCGCCATCAGCTGCCTGCTCAACGCATCGTGGATCCTGGCCTGGCACTACCAGCACCTCTTTCTATCGCTGCTGATCATGGCCGGGCTGCTGGTTTCGCTGCTCTACATCAACCAGGCGATAAAGGCCTTTCCCTCCGGCCTCGCCCACATCGCCTTCGGGATCTACCTGGGCTGGATCTGCATTGCCACCATCGCCAATGCAACGGCCCTGCTGGTCGCCGTGCAATGGGGCGGGTGGGGCATCGCCGACCAGGCCTGGGCCATCATCATGATCGCAGCCGGTCTGCTGATCACCTCCCTGGCCATGTTCCGGCTCGAAAACCCCTTTGCGGGGCTGGCGGTGATCTGGGCCCTGATCGGCATCTACATCAACCGCCAGGCCGACTTCCCGGCCGTTGCGGGGACGGCCCTGGCCGCCATGGCCCTGATGGTGTTTCTGACGGGGCTTGCCTTTTACCGCAGGCTGGTGACTACCTGAAAAATGAACCCTGGCTGGAATTTGGGTGTTACCTGATTTTTTGCTATTTTTTTGTCCTCATTCAATTAAGCCCATACCATGAATCGTAAAACGTTGCTTTCTCTACTCGTCTCCTTGCTGGCCCTGCAGGCCGCTTCTCAGGACCGGATCACCGGCCGCAATTTCGCCTCCCGTTCGGAGGTGATCGCCCAAAACGGCATGGCGGCCACCAGCCATCCCCTGGCCACCCAGATCGCCATCGACATTCTGAAACAAGGGGGCAGCGCCGTGGATGCGGCCATTGCCGCCAATGCGGCCCTGGGGCTGATGGAGCCTACCGGCTGCGGCATCGGGGGCGACCTCTTTGCCATTATCTGGGATGCCGAAAGCGGCCGGCTGCAAGGGCTCAACGCCAGCGGCCGCTCCCCGAAAAGCCTGACCATCGATTACTTCATTGAAAACGGCTACGATTACATCCCCCAGCGGGGCGCCTTGCCGGTAAGCGTGCCGGGGGCCGTCGACGGCTGGTTCGAGATGCACCAAAAGTTCGGCCGGCTCACCATGGCCGAAATCCTCCAGCCTTCAATACACTATGCCAGGGAAGGATTCCCGGTAACCGAGCTGATTGCCTACTACCTGCACAACTCGGCGCCCATACTGAGGCGCTTCCCCAACTTTGAAGAAACCTATATGCCCGACGGCCGCATGCCCGAAAAGGGAGAGATCTTCCGCAACCCATACCTGGCCGACACCTACGAGACCCTGGGCCGGGAAGGCCGCGATGCCTTTTACCGGGGTGAGATGGCCAGGATCATGGCCGCTTATGTTCAGGAAAACGGGGGCTTTCTGAGCTACGACGACCTGGCCGGACACAGCAGCAGCTGGGTCGACCCGGTATCGGCCAATTACCGGGGCTACGACGTATGGCAGCTTCCGCCCAACGGACAGGGCATTGCCACCCTGCAGATCCTGAACATCCTCGAGGGCTACGACATCGGCTCGATGGGGCTGTACAGCCCCGAATACGTCCACCTATTCCTGGAAGCCAAGAAGCTGGCCTACGAAGACAGGGCGCGCTACTATGCCGACATGGACTTTAGCCCGGTGCCGGTAGAGCAGCTCATATCGAAAGAGTACGCCGCAGAGCGCAGGCAGCTCATCGACCCCGAAAGGGCAGCCAGGAGATACGATGCCGGGGTGCCCGACCAGCCCAACACCATCTACCTCTGCGTGGCCGACAAGGACGGCAACATGGTTTCGCTCATCCAGAGCAACTACCGCGGCATGGGCAGCGGGATGACACCCCCCGGACTGGGCTTTGTGCTCCAGAACCGGGGAGAGGGCTTCACCCTTGAGCCGGGGCATTTCAACACCTACGAGCCCGGCAAGCGCCCCTTCCATACGATCATCCCCGGCTTTGTGACTAAGGACGGGGAGCCTTACATGAGTTTCGGGGTGATGGGCGGGGGCATGCAGCCCCAGGGCCACGCCCAGATCATCATCAATATGATCGACTTCGGGATGAACCTCCAGGAAGCCGGCGATGCGCCGAGGATCCACCACAGGGGATCGTCGCAGCCAACCGGGCAGCAGATGACCACCGGGGGCATTGTCAACCTCGAATCGGGCTTCCCCTACGAAACCGTCAGGGCCCTGTTGGGCAAAGGGCATACCATACAATGGGCCAGGGGACCCTTTGGCGGCTACCAGGCCATCATGTGGGACCCGGTAAACCGGGTATACTACGGAGCCTCCGAATCCAGAAAAGACGGACAAGCCGCGGGGTATTGAGGAAGGGAGTAAGTAGTAGGTAGTAGGTAGTAGGTAGGAAGAAAGAAGTTGAAGAGTTGAAGAGTTGAAGAGTTGAAAAGTTGAAAAGTTGAAGAGTTGAAGAGTTGAAGAGTTGAAGAGTTTAAGAGTTGAAGAGTTGAAGAGTTGAAAAGTTTAGAAGACGGAAGACAGAGGACAGAAGACAGAAAGAAGTAAGTTGAAGAGTTGAAAAGTTGAAAAGTTGAAGAGTTTAAAACTCCAATAGCCAATAGCCAAAAGCCAAAATCCAACAGCCAAAAACCAAAAGCCAAAATCCAAAAGCCATATGAAAAACAAAAAACCACCCAAGGCGTACGAAAACAAAAAGTTTCTGAGTTCTTCGTCTGCGCGTGAACTGCGGATTTTGTCCGAATACCTGGAACCCAAGACCCGTTTGCGGCGCAACAAGGTGCAGGACACCGTGGTCTTTTTCGGATCGGCCCGCATCCTGCCGGAAAAGGAAGCCCGCAAAAACATCGAGACCCTAAAGGCCGAGGGAAAAGACACCGCCGCAGCCATGCGCAAGGCCGAAAGGGAGCTGAAAAACGCCCGCTACTACGAAGACGCCATGGAACTGGCATTCCGCCTCACCAAATGGGTCAAATCGAGGTACAGCCCGCACAGCCGTTTCATTGTCACCTCGGGCGGGGGCCCCGGCATCATGGAAGCCGCCAACCGGGGGGCCAAAAAGGCCGGCGGGAAGACCATCGGCCTGAACATCAGCCTGCCCTTCGAGCAGGAACCCAACCCATACATCGACAAGGAGCTCAACTTCGAGTTCCACTACTTTTTTATGCGCAAACTCTGGCTGGTATACTCGGCAAAAGCCTTTGTCATTTTTCCCGGAGGCTTCGGCACCCTCGACGAGTTCATGGAAGTGCTCACCCTGATCCATACCGGCAAGGTCAGGAAAGAACTCAAGGTCATACTGTACGACAGCGCATTCTGGGACCAGGTGATCAACATTCCCAAACTGGCCGAACTGGGCACCATCAGCGAAAGCGACCTGAAGCTCTTCACCGTGTGCAACAGCGTCGAAGAGATGGAGCAGGAACTGATCCCCCACCTGAAAAAAGTGGAGAAAAAGAGCCGGCTGTTGCGCTAGCCTATTCGTACCTCAGCGATATGGAAGGGTTGATCGAAGCCGTGCGGATCACCCGGTAGCTGATGGTGGCCAGGGCAATCAGCACCGCGATCACAAAGCCCGCCAAAAAGTCGGAGGGGCGCATGGCAATGCGGTAGTGGTAGTTCTGCAGCCAGTTGCCCGCCACCCAGTATACCAGCGGCCAGGCGATCAGGGTGGCCCCGCCCACGAGCAGCATCACCTCTTTGCACACCAGATACCAGATGTTGGAAATGCCCGCCCCGAAGGTCTTGCGCACCCCGATCTCCTTGATGCGCTGTTGGAGCGAAAACGCCGTCAGGCCATAAAGCCCCATCGAGGCGATCACAATGGCCAGTATGGTGAAAATGACCGAAAGCTGGGCATTTTGCTCCTCTTCGCTGTACAGCCGGTTGAAATCATCGTCCATGAAGTAATGCAGCATGGGCTCGCTGGAAGTAAATGACCCCCAGGTCTTCTCCGTTTCTTCCAGAACCCTTCTGATCTGATCGGCCTCGTAGCGTATGCTGACATAGCCCCAATGCATGTCTTCGTGTTTGTACAGCAGGATGACCGGGGCAATGGTATACCTCAGCGAAGTGAAGTGAAAGTCTTCGATGACACCGATCAACGGCACCACCTCGGGTTCGGTACCGGCAGTGACGATCCTTGTCCCGAAGGGGTCGTCCAGGTGGTAATTGCGCACGGTGCTTGCGTTGACAATGCCGGCTTGCTGGTCGGTAAGCAATTCGGGATCGAAGAAACGGCCGTCGGCCATGTTCATTCCGAAGGTTTCAAGAAAATCGTAATCCACCCAAAAGGTGGTCATTAAATACGATTCGTCCTGCCGCCCCCTTATGGTATACCCGTTGGTGTTGTTGCTTCTTCCCGGAATGGCCGTTGAAGAAGATACCGAGACCACCCCGGGAATACGCTCCAGTTCGGTCTTGAATGCGTCCACCTGTCCTTCCAGCACATACGCCCTCCTTACGACCAGAATGTTTTCCTTGTCGAAGCCCAGGTCTTTATTGGTCATGTACATCAGCTGACGGTACATGATCACCGAACTCGAAATGAGGATGATGGAGATGGCAAATTGCAATACGGTAAGGCCCAGCCTTAAGCGGGTATTTTGCTTTCCATTGGCCTTTCCCTTCAACACCGTGGCCGGATTGAACGAAGAAAGATAGAACGCCGGGTAGCTTCCCGCGAGCAGCCCGACGGCAATGGCGAGCAGCAACATGCCGGGGATGATGTACCATGCCGAGAGATACGAGAGAGAGAGGTGCAGCGAAAGGACGTGGTTGAACAGGGGAAGCGAAGCCTCGACCATGAGCACCGCAACAAAGAGGGCCAAAAAGGCCAGCAGCACGGTTTCGGAAATGAACTGGGTGATGAGCATGCTGCGCGATGATCCGATCACCTTCTTCATCCCCACTTCCCGGGCACGTTTGGTTGCCTGGGCCGTAGACAGGTTCATAAAGTTGATGGATGCGATCACCAGGATCAGCAGGCCGACCGCTCCGAAGATCCAGAGATATTTCGGGTCGCCGGGAGGTTGGTGGTGGTGTTCGACCGAGGGGTCGAGGTGGATGGAAAGCAGCGGCTGCATGAAATAGTTGTAGCGGTTCCCCATGGCCAGGAAATCTTCAACAGAAATGCCCATAAGCTGCTGTACCTGGGGCCCGACATATTTCATGATCAGGTCTTCGAACCTGCTTTCGACTACCGCGGGATCGGACCCGGGATAAAGCTTCAGGTAGGTCAGGTAGTTGTTGCTGAGCCACTGTTCGCTGTGGGCTTGCTGGCTGGAGGTAAACGATCCGACCATGCCGACGTTGAAGTGGGTGTTTTTCGGAATATCTTCCATAATGCCCGTAACCCGGAAATCCTCGGGCATCCCGCCCACCCGCATCATCCGGTCCATTGGGTCTTCGTCGCCGAAAATTCGCGCTGCCGCCGTTTCTGTGAGGACCACCGAAAAAGGTTCCGTCAGGACCCTGTGCTTGTTTCCCCTGAGCAGGGGAATGGAGAAGAATTCGAAGAACGAGGAATCGGCCAGGGAGAAATGATTTTCGATAAAGAACCTGTCGTCGACCTGTACGATGGTCTCATCCCATATGGACATGCGGAGGAAGTGTTCGACCTCGGGAAACTCGTTTGCCATGGCCGGGCCTACCGGGGGCGCCATGTACGCGGCCCTGATCTCCTGTCCGCTCATAATGCCGTGCAGCCCCAAACGGTATATCCTGTCTTTGTCTTCGTGGTACTTGTCATAACTGAGTTCATGGATAATGAACAATGCGATGACCAGGCTGCAGGCCAGGCCGATGGCCAGACCCAGCACATTGATGGCCACGTAGCCGCCCTGCCGTCTGAGGGCGCGGAAGCTGAATTTGATCAAATGACGGGTCATGGTTTTCCTGGGTTTATGGGTTGACAGATAACCGCCGGGGGGCGTATGGAGTAAGACGGCCATGGACGGCGTTATGTTACTTTTTCATGCTTATTCGTATTTTATCGACTCTACCGGATTTTTCCCGGCCTGCCTCAGGGCCAGGCTGTTGACAATGACCAGGGCCAGCAGCAGCCCAAGCAGTCCGGCCGATATAAAGACCCATATGGTCAGCTCGATCCGGTAGGCAAAATGGTCGAGCCAGTTGCTCATGAAATAAAAGGTAAGGGGCCAGGCGATCATGTTGGCCAGGACAACCAGCAACCCGAACTCTTTCGAAACCATGTGCGACAACCGGAGCGTCGAGGCCCCGAGCACCTTCCGGATGCCGAACTCCTTTTTGCGCGCCTCCATTACATAGATCGTGGTGCCCAGCAAGCCCATGGCGGCGATCAGTATGGCAAGCACGGTAAAGATGCGGGCCACTTTCCCGGTCTGCAACTCCTCGCGGTACAGGTTCTCGTACTGTGCGTCCATAAAGAAGTATTCAAGGTCGGCGCCTTCGGGTGCATGTTCCGCCCAGGCTGCATTGATGGCCTCCATGACCCGGGCAATGCTGCCGGTGTTGAAGCGGATCAGCAACTGACGGCCGGCCGGTGGCTGGTACTGGTGGACGTGGTTGATATAAAACGCCTTGGGACGGACCTTTTCCGACACACTGCGGAAGTGGATGTCTTCGACAATGCCGATAACCCTTTTTGTACCGTTACCACCCATATTCAGCATAGCGGACCCATCGGCCTCTGCAATGCCCAGCTCATTGGCCGCAGAGCGGTTGAGGATCACTGCATCGGTACTGTCGGTGTGCATCCGCACATCGAAGGAGCGGCCCGAAGCCACGGGCACCCCAAGGGTTTCAAAATATCCGAAGTCTACATAGGTCAGGTAGATCAGTTTCGCTTCTTCCCGGGGCTGGTGGGGCTGCCTGAGCTGCGACATCAAGCCGAGGTGCTGGGTGGGAACATGGGTCCCGGCGCTGATCTGCGCAATAAAGGGATGCTGTTCCAGCTGGGTGCGCATTGCATGATACCGCTGGGTTATCTGCGCATCGGTCACATTGCGGACCACCACCAGCGACTCCATGTCGAAGCCGGATTGCCTGAGGGCATGACGGGTTTGCTGGTACATCACCAGGGTGGAGATGACCAGTCCGATCGAGATGGCAAATTGAAGGATGATGAGCAGCTGACGGAACCTGAACGCCGGGCCCGAACGCCCCTGCAGGCTTCGGCCGATCAGCGCGGGCGACCCCTTCAGCACGGCAACCGGATCGAACCCCGAAATGAGCAGCGATGGGTACAAGCCCGCCAGCAGCGCCACCCCGGCAACAATGGCCATCAGGTAGAGGGCAAGCAGGCCGGGGGGCATGCTCGAAAACGAGAGGGTTTTTCCGCTGAGGCTGGAAAAGTAGGGAAGGGACAGCTCCACGAGCACCAGGGCCAGCAACATGGCAGCAATGCTTATGAGCAGGGATTCGCCCAGGAAGTTGCGCACCAGCGTATTTTTGTTTGCACCCAATACCTTGCGCACCCCGACTTCCCTGGCCCGCCCGGTCGACCTGGCGGTCGACAGGTTCACGTAATTGAAGCACGCCAGCAAGAGGATCAATACGGCCGAAAGGGCAAAGATCCTTATGGCCGTGCTGTTGCCCGTGAGTATGGGTACCGTGCCCGATCCGATGCCGTCCGATCCGAGGTAGACATTGAACAAGGGCTGCAGCCGGAAATGCTGGGAGTCGTCGGCAGGAGCAAATCCCCTGGCCTCAACAAACAGGTCGAGCAGCCGGTTTTCCACTGCGGGAATGTCGGCATCCGATCTCAACAGGGCATAGAAGACCGTCGAGTAATTGCCCCAGGTCTCGAAAGCAAAGGCATTAACGGGACGAAGGTATTCGAAGTGGATCAATGCAGAGAATTGCAGGTGCGAATGCCTGGGCACCTTTTCCATCACCCCCCTTACGGTGAGGTTGTGGCTGCCGTAGCGGATCACTTTTCCGACGGGTGGCTCGTCACCAAAAAGCTTTTCGGCCAATCCGGCATCAATGATGATCCCGTTGTGGTCGTCCGCAAAGGCATCGGCCGAACCCGAGGTGAGCGCGAAGGAGAAGATCTGGAAAATTTCGGGGTCGGCAAACAAGATATCCGGACTGCCAATGCTCTGTTCGCCGTACGACAGATCCGGGGGCCGGGACGGGGCCTGAACCCTGACCAACTGTTCCACCTCGGGAACATTGTCCACGATCACCGGATAGAACAGCAACGGCATCAGGGCCATAGTGCTGTTGGGGTTAAAGAGGTTGCCGGTAAGCCGGAAGATCCTTTCCCCCTTTTCGTGGAAAAGATCGTACCGGGTTTCGTCGTAAACGTAGAAGGAGATGAGCAAAAAACTTCCGATGCCCAGGGCCAGGCCAAACACATTGACCAGGAAGGAGAACTTTTGCCGCAGCATATTGCGGACCGCCAGTTTAAAGAAGATCATGACCGAAGATCTACGTGGATAGACACCTTTTTAAAATCAATATATCAAAAACAGCACCACCCTGTTTATACAACTGACTATCTGCGCATTACAACATATTTATAAAAAGCGAACTGTCCAGCCTCGAACAAAATATTGTACGCATGCGGACAGAAGAAGGTAGTAGGTAGTAGGTAGTAGGTAGTAGGTAGGAAGAAGGAAGTTTAAAAGTTGAAGAGTTGAAGAGTTGAAGAGTTGAAAAGTTGAAAAGTTGAAAAGTTGAAAAGTTTAAGAGTTTAAGAATTGAAAATTAAACACTTAAACACTTAAACCATTAAACTTTTAAACCTGTTTGGATTTTCACGGGTTTTAACTGTCGCACTGCCTGCGGGCAGTAGAATAATTGACATTTAAGACCGATTTAAAACCGCTGCCCTGCGCAGCAGGGCAACCCCCGCATCTGGGGGGCCTGCGTGAAAATCAAGGCCGGTTCGCTGGCGAGGGCCTTTAGTAAGCAGGCCACGAG
>PWJC01000095.1 GCA_003560165.1 Bacteroidales bacterium | reverse complement strand
GGCTTGGCCTGCGTGAGCGAAGCGGCCGTAGATTTTAGCAGGGCCCACAGCGAGCGGCGATTTTTCTTTTTGGTACTTTTTCTTTTGATCGCCAAAAGAAAAAGTACAACCAAAGGAAAAGAAATGAAACTGGAAACGGAAGGAAATGGGAAGTCCATGGAACGAATGAACGAAAGAACGACTTTTTGACAAAAAAATAATTTAACTACAAACCCCTAACATAATGGCATCCGAAATCAACAGGGATATGGTCATCGAGAACAAGATGGATGACTACGAAAAAATCGATCAGTACAACCTGAAGAAGATTACCCAGCTGGGCGATCATTACCGGGAGGTGCTGAAGCTGGTGGGCGAGGACCCCTCTCGCGAGGGCCTGGCCAGAACCCCCGAGCGGGTGGCCAAGGCCATGCAGTTCCTCACCCACGGCTACGACCTCAAACCCGCCGAAATACTTCGTTCGGCCATGTTCAAGGAAGAATACAAACAGATGGTGATCGTGAAAGACATCGAGATCTACTCGATGTGCGAGCACCACATGCTGCCTTTTGTGGGCAAGGCCCATGTGGCCTATATCCCCAACCATTACATTGTCGGGCTGAGCAAGATCCCCCGGGTGGTCGATGCCTATGCCCGCCGGCTGCAGGTGCAGGAAAGGCTGACCACCCAGATCAAGGAATGCATTCAAGATACCCTGAAGCCCCTTGGGGTGGCCGTGGTGATCGAGGCTCACCATTACTGCATGATGATGCGGGGCATACAGAAACAAAACTCGGTGACCACCACCAGCGACTTTACCGGTGCCTTCCTCACCGAAAAGACCCGGGCCGAATTCATCCACCTTCTGGGTTCCAACCTCCACTAACAATTCCGGCCCATGCCGGTGAAGCCGGTTTTTTTGCCGGGCTGGATAATTTTTTGTAACTTACTGTAAAACCATGTCCACCTGCCTGCATAGTGCAGCATAGAATGCAGCATGGCTCCGGATCAATGAAAATCAACACAAACCTGTATCATGAAGAAAATTTTGTTTGTATTGCCGGCCTTTTTGCTGCTGCTGCTGATTGCCACCGGCTGCGAAGACGACGCCGAACTGCCCCAGGTCATTACCCTTGAAGTAAACGACATCACCGAGTTCAGCGCCCTCGGCTCCGGCGAGGTGATTAGCGACGGAGGCGCCCCGGTGATTGAAAGAGGGCTGTTGTGGGACACCTCTCCCGATCCGGAACTGGAAACTGCCGAAGGAATCGCCCTGGGCGGGCAGGGAGAGGGTGAATTCTCGGCCGAGATGACCGGGCTCACTCCCGGCACCAGCTATTATGCACGGGCCTATGCCACCAACAACCAGGGCACGGCCTATGGCGAGATCATTCCGTTCGTCACCCCCGATGTCCCGGCCGGGCTGCTCATTCCCGGAAACTGGTTGAACGTCGGCGGGGCCGCCACCTATAGCTGGGTAGACGATGTTGGGAACAGCCAGGGATTTATTTTCGGCACCAATTTGTTTGGCGATAAGGGATACGCCCAGTTGTTCCAGACCGGAGAGTCGCATACCATCGAGGGGGCCATTTACTGGATCAGCGTCCGCGAGGGCACTGCAGGGGAGGTGGTGTTTGCCCTTTGGGACTACGCCGACGCCGCCCCGGGCGAGTTGCTGGCATCCAGGACCCTGCCGATGGCCGACATCACGCCCAGCACCAATTTCGACAACGCCATGTATGTTGAATTTGACGAAGCGGTGACCACTTCGGGCGACTTTCTGGTGGGGGTGGATATTTCGGGCCTGAATGAATTTGTCGAAGGCCAGTATGAGCTTGGGAATGTCTCTTCGCAGGACGGCGACGGCCTCCAGGCCGGCCTGGCCCTGATACTGCTGGAAGACGGAAGCTGGGAAACTTCGCTTGAGTTCGGCATGGACGTCGACATTGCCATATTTCCCCTGGAAAGGGGCTCCGCAAAAGGCGAAGATGCCGGCAAACTTCTGATGGAATCACCTTCCTTTTTCTTCCCTGTGCCCGTTCAGGCTGTGCGGCCGGTCAGGGACGCGCCACACAGGCAAAAGTAATGCGAAAGTCCCTTGCAGGGAACATGGATTAAGCCTTGAGCGAACATGAAGGGGAAAACCTGGCTGAAACTTGTTTTTGCCGTCGGCATTCCGTTGATCGTCCTCCTGATCCCCACTCAGTGGTTTTCTGTCGAAGGCCTCAGCCTGATCGAGCACCGCCTGATCGCGGTATTTGTGCTTGCGGTGTTGTTCTGGGTCATGGAACCCGTTCCCATCTATGCCACCTCCATCCTGGTGATTGTCCTGTTGCTGTTGCTGGTATCCGACCACAGCCTGCTTCCGGCTCAGCTGCCCGAGAATGACGTGGCTGTTGGCACCCCCATTGCCTACGAACGCATCATGGGAGTTTTCGGCTCGCCCATCATCATGCTGTTCCTGGGTGGGTTTTTCCTGGCCAGGGCGGTGAGCAAGACCGATCTCGATACCAACCTGGCCCATATCCTGCTGAACCCCTTTGGGAACAAGCCGCAGTTCGTGATGCTGGGCATCATGATCATCACTGCCATTTTCTCGATGTTCATGAGCAACACAGCCACTGTGGCTATGATGATCAGCATCTTGCTGCCGGTGGTGTCCACCTTCAGGAAGAAGCGGAAGAACGTGATCGCCTTCGGGCTGGCCCTGGCCTTTTCGGCCAATATCGGCGGCATGGGGACCATTATCGGCACCCCCCCCAATGCCATCGGCATCGGTTTTCTGGAAGGGGAGCAGGCCATTGGCTACGGATTGTGGATGATGTTCGCCCTTCCGTTCGTGGTGTTTATGCTGGGCTTTTTGTGGTTGCTGCTGCTGTGGCTGTATCCGATCCAAAAACTCGAATTTGTCGAACTGAAAACCAGGGTGGACTTCCGCACCGACTGGCAGGCCAGGGTGGTTTACATCACCTTTCCCCTTACGGTGATCCTTTGGCTGCTCGATTTTTTGCATGGGATGAACGCCTATGTGATCGCCATGATCCCCGTGGCGGTGTTTTCGGTCACCTCCATCATCGATAAGGACGAGCTCAGGAAGATGCGCTGGGACATCCTGTGGCTGATTGCCGGGGGCCAGGCCCTGGGCCTGGCCATTGAACAGACCGGACTGGCCGAAACCATGATCGCTGCCATGCCGCTCGAAGACTATGCTCCCCTGCTGGTGATCGGGGTTGCCGCCCTCATCCCCCTGATCCTTTCGAACTTCATCTCAAACACAGCAACGGCCAACCTGCTGCTGCCCATCATGCTGGCACTGGGTATCAGCATCCCCCCCCTGGTGGAGGTGGGTGGGCTCAGGTTCATCATCCTGGTCACCACCTTTTCCTGTTCTCTGGGCATGGCCATGCCCATCAGCACCCCGCCCAACGCTCTTTCGCACGGAGCGGGCCTGGTGAGCTCGTCTCATATGATGAAGTTGGGAGCCATCGTGGGACTGACCGGACTGGCGGTGGTGTTTGTTTATCTCTATGTGCTGACGGCGGTTACCGGATGGCTGTAGACCGGCAGGGAACAAACGCATTATTTTTTTACCTTTGGCCCTGATCCGCTCAATTTATCTGAATTAAAAACCGGTGACGATGAAAAAGGCATATGTATTTCCCGGACAGGGAGCGCAGTTTGTGGGCATGGGCAAGGAGTTGTATGACAACTCGGAGCAGGCCAGGGAACTCTTTGAAAAGGCCAACGAGATCCTGGGATTTCGCATTACCGATCTGATGTTTGAAGGGACCGACGAAGACCTGAGGCAGACCCGGGTCACCCAGCCGGCCATTTTCCTGCACTCGGTGATCCTGGCAAACAGCCTGGGCGAGGATTTCCACCCCGATATGGTGGCCGGGCATTCGCTGGGGGAGTTTTCTGCCCTGGTGGCTTCCAGGGCACTTAGCTTTGAGGATGGGCTGGTGCTGGTTTCGAAGCGTGCCCTTGCCATGCAGAAAGCCTGCGAGGCCGGGCACTCGACCATGGCCGCCATCATCGGCCTGGACGATGGGGTGGTGGAAGGGGTTTGTGCCGGGATCCACGAAGTGGTGGTGCCGGCCAACTACAACAGTCCCGGGCAGGTGGTGATCTCCGGAAGCGAAAAAGGCATCGATATTGCCTGTGAGAAGCTAAAGGAGGCAGGAGCCAAACGGGCCATGCCCCTGAAGGTGGGCGGTGCTTTTCACTCCCCCCTGATGGAACCCGCCCGGCTGGAGCTGGAGGAGGCCATCAACCAGACTTCCTTCAATACCCCCATTTGCCCCATTTACCAGAACGTGGATGCCCTGCCGGTTACCGACCCCACCCGGATCAGGGAAAACCTGGTTTCTCAGCTGACCTCCCCGGTGCGCTGGGCCCAGGCCGTTAGGAACATGATTGCCGACGGGGCAGCGGAGTTTGTGGAAGTGGGCCCCGGAAAGGTGTTGCAGGGCCTGGTGAAGAAAGTGGCTCCCGGTGCGGAGGCACGCAGTGCATAAGACGCGTAAGGCCCCTTTTGTCAGTCATCTGAGGGATATGGGCCTTTGCCTCCGGCTTAAAATATAGGCCCTGCCCACGGTCTCAGCCACAGTAAAGCCATTGTCATGGTAAGCTATTTGCTGTTTTTTGCCGGTTTTGTGCTCCTGGTATCCGGGGCCGGCTGGCTTGTCGACGGGGCCGCTTCCCTGGCCAAAAGGCACCGCATTTCGAATCTGGTGATCGGGATGACCATTGTGGCCCTGGGGACTTCCGCCCCCGAGCTGGTGGTGAACCTGGTGGCCAGTTTCCGGGAAACCGCCGATGTGGCTATGGGCAATATCCTGGGAAGCAATGTCTCCAATATTTTCCTCATCCTGGGGGTGTCGGCCCTGGTGTTTCCACTGGCTGTGGAAAGGAACACCCTTTGGATGGAAGTGCCCTATGCCCTGATGGGGGCCCTGCTGATCGGATTGCTGGCCAACGACCTCTTGTGGTCCTCCTCTGGCACCACGGTGGTCGGACGCATCGACGGCATCGTATTGATGGTTTTCTTTCTGCTGTTTATGGGGTATGCTTTCGGCATTTCGGGCAGCAGGGGTTTGGCCGAGGTGGAGGTAAGGCAGTACCCGAAATGGCTTTCGTGGATGATGGTGTTGGATGGCATGCTGGCCCTGGTGGCCGGAGGCCGGTGGATCGTTGACGGCGCCGTGGCCATCGCCTCCCAGCTGGGGATGAGCGAGGCGGTGATCAGCCTGAGCATGGTGGCCCTGGGCACCTCATTGCCCGAACTGGCCACCTGCGTGGCAGCTGCCCGAAAGCGCAACGCGGGCATCGTTATCGGCAACATCCTGGGGAGCAATGTGTTCAATATCTTTTTCGTGCTGGGGGTCAGCGCCCTTATCAAGCCCCTGCCGTTCAACCCGGTTATGAACTTCGACGTGCTGACCGGGATCCTGGCCATGGTCTTGCTGTGGGTGTTCCTGATGGCATCGCGCAGCCGGACGCTGGGACGCTGGCAGGGGGGCGCGCTGGTGACGGGTTACCTTGTTTACCTGACACTGCTTTTTTCCTGAATGCGGTCTGCAGGGCGACTTACCTCTCCTCGTACTGCTGTCTGTAGTATTTCTGGTAGTCGCCGCTGGTCACCTGCCTGAGCCATTGCTCATTGGAGAGATACCAGTCGACGGTTTTCCGCAGGCCTTCTTCAAAGTTGACCGTGGGTTTCCATCCCAGTTCCCTGAGGATCTTGCCGGCGTCGATGGCATAGCGCTGGTCGTGCCCGGCCCGGTCTTTCACAAAGGTGATCAGCCCTTCGGAGGTGCCGGGCTCCCTCCCCAGCCGTCCGTCCATGACCTGGCACAGCAGCCTGACCAGATCGATGTTCTTCCATTCGTTGTGCCCCCCGATGTTGTAGGTTTCGCCCGGGGCGCCCTTGCGCAGGACGGTGTCGATGGCCAGGGCGTGGTCTTCCACATACAGCCAGTCGCGCACATTGTCTCCCTTTCCGTATACAGGCAGGGGTTTTTTTTGGATGATGTTGTTGATGAAAAGCGGGATGAGCTTCTCGGGGAACTGGTTCGGGCCATAATTGTTGGAACAGTTCGACAACACCACCGGCAGCCCGAAGGTGTGATGGTAAGCCCGCACAAAGTGATCGCTTGCAGCCTTGGAAGCGGCATAGGGGCTGCGGGGGTCATAGGGGGTGCTTTCGGTAAACAGCCCGTCATCGCCCAGCGAGCCGTACACCTCATCGGTGCTGATGTGGCAGAAGCGCCTGCCCTCGTAGTGATCTTTCCAGAAGTGCCGGGCGGCATTGAGCAGGTTTACCGTCCCGGTAACGTTGGCTTGCACGAAGTCCATGGTATTTGCAATGGACCGGTCTACGTGCGACTCGGCCGCCAGGTGGATCACCTTATCGAAGGCAAACTGTTCAAAAAGCCCGAAAACAAAGCGGCCATCGACGATGTCGCCCTTGACAAAGCGGTAATTCGGGCGGTCTTCCACGTCGGTAAGGTTGAGCAGGTTGCCCGCATAGGTCAGCTTGTCGAGGTTGACAATGGCGCTTTTGGGGTATTTGTTCACCAGCAGCCTTACGGCATGTGAGCCGATAAAGCCTGCACCTCCGGTGATCAGGATATTTTCCATAGCTTGTTTTTTTATTGATCCAAAATGCCTGCTGACAGGTTCTTTTCCCATTTCCAGGCAGAAACCATCATTTCTTCAAGACCTTTTTCGGCCTTCCAGCCCAGTTTGAGGTTGGCCAGGGTGGTATCGGCCCACACGCTTTCCACATCGCCTGCCCTTCGGGGGGCGAAATCCCAGTTCAGTTTAACCCCGGTGGCCTTTTCGAAGGCGGTGATCACTTCCAGCACACTATAGCCCTTGCCGGTGCCCAGGTTGAAGATTTCGTGTCCAGAGGCATTATTGCCTTTGCTCAGACGCTCCAGGGCGGTTACATGGGCCCGGCCCAGGTCGCTTACATGGATGTAGTCGCGGATGGCCGTGCCATCGGGGGTGTTGTAGTCTTTGCCGAAAACCGAAAGTCGTTCCCGTTTGCCGATGGCGGTCTGGGTGATGTAAGGCACCAGGTTGTCGGGGATGCCCGGGGGCAACTCACCGATCAGCCCGCTTTCGTGGGCCCCCACCGGATTGAAGTACCTCAGCGAAATGGCCCTGACCTGTCCGGCCTTTGCCGCATCGTCAACGATCCGTTCGCCCATCTGCTTGGACTGCCCGTAGGGCGAGGCGGGCGGTTGCAGCGCGGCCTTTTCGGTAACCGGCAGCCTGGCGGGCTGGCCGTATACGGAAGCCGATGAGGAGAACACCAGGGGGGGTGAGCCATGCAGGCCCATGCACCTGAGCAGGTTGATCAGCGAGAGCAGGTTGTTGTGGTAGTATTTGAGTGGCTTGGCCACCGATTCGCCCACGGCCTTGAAGGCAGCAAAATGGATGACCCCCGCCAGGGGGCCCTGCCGCCCGAAAAAGCCCTCCAGGGCATCGAAGTCGCAGAGATCGGTCTGCTCGAAAAACGGCCGGTTACCGGTGATGCGCCCGATCAGCCCGGCAACCTGCGGGCTGGAGTTGGACAGGTTGTCAAGGATCAGGGGCTCAAAACCGCTCTTCTGCAGCTCCACCACCGTATGAGATCCGATATAGCCCAGTCCGCCGCTGACAAGCACTTTTTTTGACATATCCCCTGTAGTTTTTTGCGGGTCTAAAAGCTCCAGTAGTTGAGTTTGCCGATGCGGTTGCGGTAAATACCCTTGATGTCGATCAGTATCCCCTGGCCCTTGTCTCTGAGTAGTTTCACAAAGTCTTCTTCGCCCAGGTCGGCATAGGCCTGGTGGTTAACGGCCACCACCACGGCGTCGTAATTATGGCCGGGGCTTCCGGTCAGCTCGAACCCATACTCCTGCTGCACCTCCGCGTTATCGGCATAGGGGTCGGTGACATCAATGCTGACGCCATAGCTGCGCAATTCGCTGATCAGGTCCGATACCCGCGAATTGCGGATGTCGCTTACGTTTTCCTTGAAGGTAATGCCCATGACCAGCACCCGTGAGTTGAGCACGTTCTTGCCGGCAGCGATCAGTTTTTTTACCAGTTGCTTGGCAGCATAAAAGCCCATGGAGTCGTTGACGAAGCGACCCGAGTTGATCACCTGGGGGTGGTAGCGGTATTCCTTGGCCTTGTATACCAGATAATAGGGGTCTACCCCAATGCAGTGACCGCCCACCAGGCCGGGGAAGAATTTCAGGAAGTTCCATTTGGTGCCTGCCGCCTCCAGCACATCGTAGGTGTTGATGCCCATGCGGTTGAAGATGATCGACAATTCGTTCATCAGGGCAATGTTGACATCCCGCTGGGTGTTCTCGATGATCTTTGCAGCCTCGGCCACCTTGATCGAGGGTGCCCGGTGTACGCCCGCACTGACCACCAGCTCGTAGGTTCTGGCAATGTTGTCGAGGGCTTCTGCGTCGTTGCCCGATACCACCTTGGTGATGGTGGTAAGGGTGTTCACCTTGTCGCCGGGGTTGATCCTCTCGGGAGAGAAGCCCACCTTGAAATCCATACCGGCTTTCAGCCCCGATTCGTCTTCCAGGATGGGGATGCAGTCCTCTTCGGTGCAGCCCGGGTAAACGGTGGATTCGAACACCACATAGTCCCCTTTTTTCAGGGCCCTGCCAACATCCCTGCTTGCCGAGAGCAGGGGGCGCAGGTCGGGCAGGTTGTGCTGGTCGATGGGGGTTGGCACCCCCACAATGAAGAAGTTGGCTTTTTGCATCTCCCCGGCCCGGCTGGTGAATTCTATGTCGCTGCCTTCGAATGCCGATGCCGGCAATTCCCTGCTGGGGTCCTGCCCCTTGCGCATCATGCCGATGCGGTCTTCCCTGATATCGAAGCCGATCACCCGGATCTTCCTGGCAAATTCAAGGGCAATGGGCAGGCCCACATAGCCCAGCCCGACTACGGCCAGCACGGCTTCTTTTCTGATCAGACGATTGTACATGCTTTTGAATGGAATTAAGGTTACTAGTGGCTATCTCCTTCCTCCGATTTGTACACACTGCCCTCCTGCAGCCGGTACACCTGCCTGCTTTCGGGGCAAACGGCAACCCCTTCGCTGTCGAAATGCAGGCGGTGGCCGTACTCGCTCATCCAGCCGATCTGCCTGCCCGGGTTGCCGACCACCAGGGCATGGGGTGGCACGTCTCTGATCACCACCGTCCCGGCCCCGACAAAGGCATGGTGACCGATCTCTATGCCGCAGACTAGGGTGGCGTTGGCGCCGATGGTGGCCCCGCGGCGCACCATGGTCTTTACGTACTGCTCTTTTCTGACCACGGCGCTGCGGGGGTTGACAATGTTGGTGAACACCATGCTGGGCCCGAGAAAGACATCGTCTTCGCATTCAACCCCTGTATAGATCGACACATTGTTCTGCACTTTTACGTTGCGCCCCAATACCACACCGGGCGAAACCACCACGTTTTGCCCGAAGTTGCAGTTCTCGCCAATATGGCATCCGGTCATGATGTGTGAAAAATGCCATATTTTGCTGCCTTTCCCGATGTGGCAACCCGGATCGATCACGGCCGTTTCGTGGTGAAAGAAATCCCTGGTGTTTTCCTGCTGTTCCATGGTTTTATTTGTTGATGCTACAAAGGACGGAGAGATCAGCGGTCGAAAAATTCCAGGACGCTGCCCGTAATGGTTTCGGTCTGCTCAGGGTCCAGCTCGGTATGAATGGGCAGGGAGATGACCCGTTTGCAGAGATCTTCGGTAACCGGAAAATCTCCTTCTTTGTACCTGGGGTCGGTATAGGCTTTTTGCAGGTGCATGGGCACCGGGTAATAGACCATGGCTGGCACTCCTTTGCCCATCAGGTGCTCCTGCAGGGCGAAGCGGTCGATGCCGGAGGTTTTCAATGTGTACTGGTGAAACACATGGGTAGAGAAAGGGCTCCTGACCGGGATCTGCAGCCCGGGATGCCCGTTGAAGGCGGCATCGTAGCTGGCGGCGGCCTGTTGCCTTGCCTGGTTGTAGCTGTCGAGACGGGGGAGCTTGATGCGCAAAATGGCGGCCTGTATGCTGTCGAGCCGGGAGTTCACACCCACCTGGTCGTGGTAATACCGGGTCTGCATCCCATGGTTTACAATGTAGCGCATCTTTTGTGCCAGGGCGTGGTCGTTGGTGAAGATGGCCCCCCCGTCGCCGTAGCATCCCAGGTTTTTCGAAGGGAAGAAGGAGGTACAGCCAATATGGCCCATGCTGCCGGTTTTTTTCCGGCTGCCGTTGCTAAAGAGGTAGTCGGCCCCGATGGCCTGGGCATTGTCTTCGATCACGTACAGCCCGTGCCGGTTGGCGATGTCGAGTAGGGGCTCCATCTGTGCGCTCTGGCCGAAAAGGTGTACCGGCACCACGGCTTTTGTTTTTGGGGTGATGGCTTTTTCCACTGCCAGCGGATCGATGTTGAAGGTGTCGGGATCCACATCCACCAGCACCGGCCTGAGCCCGAGCAGGGCGATCACCTCCACGGTGGCCACAAAGGTAAAGGTGGTGGTGATTACCTCGTCGCCGGGTTTCAGGCCCAGGGCCATCATGGCTACTTGAAGGGCGTCGGTGCCATTGGCGCAGGGTACCACATGACTTACCCCCAGGTAATCCTCCAGTTCTTTCTGAAAGGCTTTTACTTCGGGGCCGTTGATGTATTGGGTAGAGGCGACAACGTTCAGAACGGCGGCGTCCACCTCATCGCGGATGTGCTCGTATTGCCGGCCCAGATCGACCATTTGGATTTTGTCCATCGTTTTTTTTTCTTATTCGTGCATTATATTTTGAAAAAAGAAAATAGAAATTAGAAGGTAGATTTTGGCTTTTGGCTTTTGGCTTTTGGCTGTTGGCTTTTGGCTTTTGGCTTTTGGCTGTTGGCTGTTGGCTGTTGGATTTTGGCTATTGGCTTTTGGCTGTTGGCTGTTGGCTGTTGGGTTTCTACTTTCTATCTTCTCCCTT
Organism: Bacteroidales bacterium; assembly: GCA_003560165.1. Lineage (GTDB taxonomy): Bacteria > Bacteroidota > Bacteroidia > Bacteroidales > UBA7960 > PUPG01. The sequence continues at coordinate 47 of PWJC01000095.1, read as the reverse complement.
CTACCTTCTGTCTTCCGTCCTCTGTCTTCCTTTTTCCTTCGGTTTTC
>PWJC01000030.1 GCA_003560165.1 Bacteroidales bacterium | reverse complement strand
TCTACCTTCTACCTTCTACCTTCTACCTTCTACCCTCTACCCTCTACCTTCCACCCTCCACCTTCCTCACTGACTGGCCCTGAGGATAAATTCGGGTGCACTGCCAATGTGTTTTTTGACCGAACAGGCTTCGGCTGCCTTGACCACCGCACCCTTGTATTTTTCGGGGAAACCGGGGGGAAGCACAATGTCGATGTCAATGCGGGCGATCATGCCCGTATCCTTGTTGCGGTGCATGCGTTGCAACAGCTCAATGCCCTCTTCGGGGATGTTCCGCTCTTTACAGAACTTTTTAACATAATAACCGGCACAGTTGCCAAGGGAAGCCAGAAACAAGTCGAAGGGCGAAGGGGCGCTTTCGTCTCCCCCATCGCGCGCAGGCTGGTCGGACTTAATCACAAAATTCTTGTAATGGGCTTCAACCCGCTGGTTTTCTCCCAGCACGATCTTCATTTGTTGCATAGTATCCTGGATTATTTCGTTTAGGTTTCCGGTAGTTTTTGCTTCAGCTGATCCACAAACCAGCCGGGGGCCTGGCAGGGCCTGCCGGTTTCCTTGCTGATGAAGGCAAGCACCGTGCTGCCCTTGTTGAGCAATCTGCCCGCCTCATTGTACACCTCGTAGTCAAAATGCATCCGGGCAGCCGGCAGGGAAGGTACTGTGGTACGTATGGTCAGTAAATCGTCGTAATAGGCCGGACGGATGTATTTGATGTGCAGGTCGGCAATGGGCATGACCACCCCTTTTTCTTCCATTTCCCTGTAGGTCATCCCCATTTTGCGCATCGCATCTGCCCTGGCTACTTCATAATACTGGGGGTAATTCCCGTAATAAACAAAACCCATCTGGTCTGTTTCGGCATACCTGACGCGAAGTTGTGTTTCGAACGTGAACATAAGGGCTATGTTTTTCCGTGACAATGCTTGAACTTTTTCCCACTTCCGCATGGACAGGGCTCGTTGCGCCCCACTTTCTTCTCCACCCTTACCGGCTGGGCCTTCTGCCTTTCCTGCTGCCGGCCGGGCAGATCGCTGCGGCCGGTCTGCATCTGGCTCATGTCGGTACGTTCGTGATCGGTACCCCGCTGTATCTGGTCGGGATCCCTGACCGGCAGCCTGGCCTTACCCAAAAAGGAAATAATATCCTTGTTCACTTTCTGGATCATCCGCTTAAAGAGTTCAAACGATTCGAACTTGTAGATCAGCAAGGGATCCTTCTGTTCGTAGGCAGCACCCTGTACCGATTGCTTCAGGTCGTCCATCTCCCGCAAATGGTCTTTCCAGGCATTGTCGATAATGCCCAGGGTAATCCCCTTCTCAATTGCCAGAGACACTTCCCGCCCATTGCTCTCATAGGACTTTTTCAGGTTGGCAATCACATTCATGGTCTTCATCCCGTCGGTGATGGGGATGGCAATGTTCTCGTACTTCTGGGCTGCCCGCTCATACACTTCTTTGATCACCGGGAATGCAGATTCAGAAATGAATTCGTTTTTTTTCCGGTACGACTCCAACGATCTGGTGTACAGTCTTTCGTTGAGTGAGGCGGATTTCTGTTCGAGGAACTCTTTTTCGTCAAAAGGTGGCTCAATGCCAAAAGTGCGCAGGAGTTCGAATGTAAAACCCTCAAAATCGCCCGCATCCTGGTATTCCAAAACCATCTGCTCGCAGGTGTCGTACATCATATTGGCGATATCCACGGCCAACCTGTCACCAAAGAGGGCGTTCCGGCGTTTTTTGTAGATCACTTCCCTTTGGGCATTCATCACGTCGTCGTATTCCAGCAAACGTTTACGGATGCCAAAGTTGTTCTCTTCGACTTTTTTCTGCGCTCTTTCAATGGATTTGGTGATCATGCTGTGCTGGATCACCTCCCCCTCTTTCAGGCCCATGCGGTCCATAAGGGAGCTGATCCTGCCCGAGCCGAACACCCGCATCAGGTCGTCTTCGAGAGATACAAAAAACTGAGAGGATCCCGGGTCGCCCTGCCGCCCGGCCCGTCCGCGCAACTGCCGGTCAACCCGCCTCGACTCATGCCTTTCGGTACCCAGGATGGCAAGCCCACCGGCTTCCCGGACGCCTTCCCTTAGCTTGATGTCGGTGCCCCGTCCGGCCATGTTGGTGGCAATGGTCACATTGCCGGCCTGCCCGGCCTCGGCAACGATCTGGGCCTCCCTCTGATGTTGCTTGGCATTCAGTATGTTATGCTTGATCGACCTGAGCTTGAGCATGCGGCTCAGCAGTTCGGAAGTTTCAACCGAGGTGGTACCCACCAATACAGGGCGACCGGCATTCACCAATTGATTGACCTCCTCGATCACCGCGTTGTACTTCTCCCTCTTGGTTTTGTATACCAGATCTTCCCTGTCGAGCCGGACAATAGGCCGGTGGGTGGGAATAACCACCACATCGAGTTTGTAAATATCCCAGAATTCGCCGGCCTCTGTTTCGGCCGTACCCGTCATGCCCGCAAGTTTGCGGTACATGCGGAAGTAGTTCTGAAGGGTAATGGTGGCGTAGGTTTGGGTGGCCGCCTCGATCTTCACGTTTTCCTTTGCCTCGATGGCCTGGTGCAGGCCGTCCGAATACCGCCGGCCCTCCATGATGCGTCCGGTCTGTTCATCAACGATCTTGACCTTGTTGTCGATGATAACGTATTCGGTATCCTTCTCAAACAGGGTATAGGCCTTCAGCAGCTGGTTGATGGTGTGCACCCGTTCGCTTTTGACACTGAAGTCGTTGAGCAGTTCGTTCTTTTTTTGCAGCTTATCTTCGGTGGGCAGGCCAGCTTTCTCCAATTCGGCCATTTCGGAACCCATATCCGGCAGGATGAAGAAGCCGGGGTCGTCGGTCTGGCTGGTGATCAGGTCGATGCCTTTTTCGGTCAGTTCAATGCTGTTGGTCCTTTCCTCAATCACAAAGAACAACTCATCGTCAATAATGTGCATGTGCTTGCTTTGCTCCTGCATATAAAAATTCTCGGTTTTCTGAAGTATCGTCTTCATACCGCCTTCCGATAGGAGCTTAATCAGGGCCTTGTTCCTGGGCAGGCCCCGGTGGCAACGCAGCAGCAACTCCCCCCCTTTTTTCTCATCCGGTTCGCCTTCTTTGGGCAACAGCAATTTTCTGGCTTCTGCCAGCAGTTGGGTGACCAGGCTCCGCTGGGCGTGAACCAGCTTCTCCACCTTGGGTTTCATTTCATGAAACTCATGCTTTTCGCCCCGGGGTGTGGGGCCGGATATAATCAGTGGCGTTCTGGCATCGTCGATCAGCACCGAGTCGACCTCATCGACGATCACATAATTGTGTTTGCGTTGCACCAGCTCACCGGGGTTGCGCGTCATGTTGTCGCGCAGGTAGTCAAAACCGAACTCGTTATTGGTCCCATAGGTTACATCGGCCAGATAGGCATCCCTTCTTTCCTGTGAATTCGGGAGATGTTTGTCGATGCAGTCAACCTTCAGCCCGTGGAATTGGTACAGCATTCCCATCCATTCGGAGTCGCGCTTGGCCAGGTAATCGTTTACCGTAACCACGTGTACCCCTTTTGCGGTCAGGGCATTCAGATACACCGGCAGCGTAGCCACCAGGGTCTTCCCCTCACCGGTAGCCATTTCGGCGATCTTTCCCGCATGCAGGTGGATGCCCCCTATGAGCTGCACGTCGTAGTGCACCATATCCCAGGTGATCATATTGCCCCCGGCCATCCACTGATTGCTGTACACAGCCTGATCGCCCCTGATCTCAATGCTTGGCTGGCTTGCCCCCAGGTGGCGGTCAAAATCATTGGCCATTACAACCACCTCGCTGTTTTCCTTGAAGCGCCGGGCCGTTTCCTTGATCACGGAGAAGGCTTCAGGGATCAGATCTATCAGCATTCCTTCGGTTTTCTCGTTCTGGAGCTCACCCAGCTGATCTATCTGTTCATAGATGCGTTCCTTTTCCTCAATGTCGATGTCATAATTGTTCTCCACCCGCTCGCTCAGGGTATCGATCTGGCGCTGCTCCTCCTCCACGTGGGCAGAGAGCCGCTGCCTGAACTCCAGGGTCTTGGCCCTCAGCTGATCGTTGTCAAGCAGGCGGATTTCTTCATACACCGCCAGGGTTCTGGCCAATAGATCCTTGATTTCCCGGTAATCTCTTTCGGCCTTGCTACCGAAAAGCTTTTGAATCAGGTTGAGCATATGCTTGGTTTTTTTTCTCCTTAAGGATCAACAAAGTTAATGAAATCCGCGACAGACGGCCTGTAAAAAAAGGCCGGCATTACTGCAGGCCTTTGAAACCGGGCGATCTGCCGGGTAAGCTCAATATTCGTCTTCATGGAAAAAGAAATCGTCCTTGGTCGGGTAATCAGGCCAAATATCCTCGATGCTTTCGTATACCTCCCCTTCGTCTTCAATTTCCTGAAGATTTTCAATTACTTCCATGGGTGCTCCCGAACGAAGCGCATAATCGATGAGTTCGTCCTTTGTGGCGGGCCATGGTGCATCTTCCAGTTTGGAAGCAAGTTCAAGTGTCCAGTACATAATTTGCCAATCAGTTATATTTTTTGCAAAAGTATGTTTTTTTACAAACTGAACAAGATTTATTTTGCCAAATTGACTGCTAGGCCTGCCGGGATTACTGACGCCTTAATTTTCTTATCTTTGTGGCAACAAGCAACAACATGCCCGACAGTATCATTGCAAAAAACAAAAAGGCTTCCTTTGAATACCACTTGCTGGAAAAATTCAGCTGTGGCATGGTGCTCACCGGTACCGAGATCAAGTCGGTAAGGACAGGAAAAATAAGCCTGAACGAGGCTTATTGCTCCTTTACGGGCTCTGAGCTTTTTGTCAGGAATATGCACATCGCCCCTTACGAATACGGCACCTACCACAACCACGAACCAAAAAGGGACCGCAAGTTGCTGCTCACCTCACGGGAGTTGCGAAAACTGAAGACCAAACTGGATGAAAAGGGACTTACCCTGATCCCCACCCGGCTGCTGATTAACCAGAAGGGGCTGGCAAAACTGGAAATCGCCCTGGCCAGGGGCAAAAAGCTGTACGATAAGCGAGACACGCTTAAGAAAAAAGACCTGCAGCGCGAAATGGACAGAGACAGAAGCTGAATGCATGTCCATGCCGCCACTTCTCAGCGGCAGCGGTGAGTCAGTAGGTGCTGTCTCTCACCCAGGGTTCAGGTTCAGGCTCCGGCCCCCCCCCTTCTCCCCCCGAAATGCCCGGCCCTTCATCGCCCGGGCCTACCGGAATGCCAGTCTCCTCTTCCTCTTCCTCTTCCTCTTCCAGTTCCCAGGAATAAAGGGGACGTTGTGGCCCATGGCTTCTGAAAAACAGAGCCAGTACAATGCCCGAAATCGCACCCATTAAATGCGACTCCCACGACATCCCATCCCTGATGGGAAAGACCCCCCAGACCATGCTGCCATAAAGGAAGGACACCAACAGCGACAACGCCATCAGCCGCGGATGACGCCTGATCATCCCACTGACGAACAAAAAACTGGCCAGGCTGTAAAGTATCCCGCTAGCACCAATGTGATAGGAAGGCCGGCCGATGATCCATACCCAGAAACCGGTGATCAGCACTGACCACAAAACCACCCGGAAAGCCACGGTCCGGTAAAAATAAAAAAGCCCTGTACCCAGAATCAGCAGGGGGAGGCTGTTGGAGGCCAGGTGGGAACTACTGCCATGAATAAAGGGCGAAAATACGATGCCTTTGAGGCCTTCCAGACTTTGGGGATAGATACCCAGGCGGTAAAACTCGAGGTCGAACACCAGCTGAACGGCTTTTATGGTCCAGATCAGCAATACGAAACCCAATGGATAGACCAGGCTGGACAAAAACCTGCCCTTTTCCCGCTTTTTATTAATTTTGTGACTGCCGCCGGTTTCCAGAATCAGTATTTTTTTTTTGAAAACACTTTGCCTGACTGTTTTGTTGACTATGTAGTGACAACAAACAAAAGTACATGAATTTTTTTCATTGCAAAAATCTGGTGGGCAAACCGGGAAATGTTCCCCGGACTTCGCGACCGGAAAAAATGGTGGGGTTTTTGCAGTGGAATGATCACCGGAAGCCAATCCCCGGATAGTGTTCATCAATTTTAGACCAGTAACTAATGAAAATGACAAAAAGCATGCTCAGACGCATCATACTTATTTTTGGTTTGTTTTTTCTGATCGTACCGGCCGGCCAGGCCCAGGTGCGTCAGAACCAGGTTGAAAAGCTGCAAAGGGCCTTGCAGTTCATCGAGTTCGCATACATCGAAAATGTTGATGATGAAACGCTGGTGGAAGAGGCCATCCGGGGAATGCTCCGCAACCTGGATCCCCATAGTGTATACCTCTCGGCCGATGAACTCCGTCGGGCCACCGAGCCCCTGGAGGGCAGTTTCGAAGGCATTGGGGTGCAGTTCAACCTGATCAGCGACACCATCATGGTGGTGAGCCCGATACCAGGCGGGCCATCCGAAAAGGTGGGTCTGATGCCAGGAGACAAGATCGTGGAAATTGATGGCGAAACCGCCCACGGCGGACATGTCACCAATCAGTTCGTCCAGGACAGGCTGCGCGGGGAAAGAGGTACCCGGGTCGACGTAAAGGTATACCGCATGGGTGCCCCCGGCCTGCTTGAATTCACCATCACCCGCGACCGGATTCCCATTCACTCGGTCGATGCTGCCTTTATGGCAGCTCCCGGTATCGGCTACATCAAGCTGAACCGCTTTGCCCGCACGACCATGCGCGAATACCGCGAGGCATCCCGGCAGTTGCGTGATCAGGGTATGCAACACCTGATCCTTGATCTGAACTACAACTCGGGGGGCTACCTTGACGTTGCCATTGACCTGGCCGATCAGTTCCTGGACAGCGACCAGATGATCGTGTACACCGAAGGTCATGCGGCCCCCAGACAGGAGTTCAGGGGCACATCCAGGGGAAACTTCAGGGAAGGCAAGGTGGTGGTGCTGGTTAACGAAGGCAGTGCATCGGCCAGCGAGATCGTTGCCGGTGCCATTCAGGACTGGGACAGGGGCGTACTGGTAGGCAGAAGGTCGTTCGGGAAAGGCCTGGTGCAACGTCCCTTTGAGCTTCCCGATGGATCGGCCATCCGCCTGACCACCGCACAGTACCATACACCCACGGGCAGAAGCATTCAAAAACCCTACGACGAAGGCACCGACCGGTATTACGACGACCTCTCCGACAGGTTGTCGGCCGGGGAACTGGTAAGCCCGGAAAACATCCGGTTTCCCGACTCCCTGAAATTTTATACCAAGCTCAATCAACGGGTGGTTTATGGCGGCGGGGGCATCATGCCCGATTACTTCATTCCCATCGACACAGCCCGGGTATCAGAGTTTTATTCCCGGATGCTGCGCCGGGGCCTGCTCAACAGCTTCGGCATTGAGTACACCAACCGCAATCGTGCCGGACTCTCTGCGGCCTATCCCGACCTGGATACCTTTATCGGCGAATTTGAGGTTGATCAGGACCTGATGGCCGAATTGTACCAATATGCCGCAGCCCACGATATAGAAAGGGATGCCGAAGAAGACGAGGCTTCGGCAGCCTATATCGGAAACCAGCTCAAGGGCCTGATTGCACGTAACCTTTTTGATTTTGCGGCCTATATCCGGGTGGTGATGCAACAGGACGATGCCTTTCAGGAGGCCATCCGCATCATCGGCGACGATACCTTCGACCGCCTGAACATACGCTATTAAGCCGGATCCCTGATCCTGAACCCAATCCCATGACCGCGACACTGTTCATCATCATTGCCACCGTCCTGATCTCGATCTCGGCCTTTGGGAACCCCCGGGTGTTCGAGCAACTGAAATTCAACGCCCATGATATCAGGCAGCAAAATCAATATTACCGCTTCCTGGGTTACGGACTGCTGCATGTAGATTATATGCACCTGCTGGTGAATATGTTTGTGCTCTTTTCTTTCGGGAACAACGTTGAGATTATTTTCAGGGATCATTTCGGTGAAAGCGGGCGGCTCTATTACGTGCTTCTTTACATTGGCGGACTGCTGTTCAGCGTGGTCCCGGCCTATCTGAAACACATGGGCAACCCACACTACAATGCCGTGGGGGCCAGCGGAGCGGTATCTTCCGTATTGTTTGCCAGCATACTGGTCTATCCCCAGGGCTCGGTGGTGTTCATCTTCTTTCCGGTTCCCATTCCCGCCTTCGTGTTCGGGTTGCTTTACCTGCTCTATTCGGCCTATATGGCAAAGCGGGGAACCGACCAGATCGGGCACGATGTCCACTTTTGGGGAGCGGTTTTCGGCATTGTGTTTACGGCCCTGCTCGATTTTTCACTGCTTCTGCGTTTCATCGATTACGTTTTTTAAGCCTTTCTGTACCTTTATGCACTCAAAGATCCTGTACAACGGAAACATGCTCGACAAGGCATCCTTTGCCTTGCCCCCGGATAACCGCGCCTTCCGCTATGGCGACGGGGTTTTCGAAAGCATGCGTGTGGTGGGGGGAAAGGTACTCTGGCCCGAAAAACACTTTGACCGCCTCAGGGTTTCGGCAAAGTTGTTGAAAATGCAGTTACCCGCCGGCTGGTCGGCCGGTTTTCTGCAGGATTGCGCTGCGGCCCTGTACGAAGCCAATCATCCCAACGACCCTGCGGCCAGGTTCAGACTTGCCCTGTTCCGCTCCGGAGGGGGGTTGTATGCCCCCCTGTGCAACAAGGCTTCCTATCTGATTGAATCCGAAGCCCTGGGCCAGGCCGGCTTTTCACTCAACACCAGGGGTGCACACATCGGCCTGTTCGCTGATCTCTGCAAACCCGTCAATGCCTTTTCACCCCTGAAAACGATCAATGCCCAGTTGTATGTGATGGCCGGCATCTACAAAAGGGAGAACGGGCTGGGAGATTGCCTGCTTCTGAACAACATAGGCCACGTGGTGGAGGCTTCTGCCTCCAACATCTTTGTGGCCGGGAAGGGGAAAATAATCACCCCACCCCTTTCGGAGGGCTGCGTCGACGGGGTCATGCGCTCGGTGATCATCGAAATGGCCGCCAAATACGGGCTGGACCTGTCGGAAGAGGCATTGCCGCCGGTTTTGCTGGAAGAAGCTGAAGAGGTTTTTCTGACCAATGCCGTACAGGGCATCCGCTGGGTGGGTAGCTACGGGAATAAAAGGTATTACAACGGGTTGTCGCGCAAACTCAACGGTTTGCTGAACGAAATGGCAGATACTTCGACCGGCAGCTTGGGCTTGCCCGCCGCAGGAAACTAATAATTCATATTTTTGTTCTGACGCCTGCATTCAGTCAATAGGCTTTCACGATGAAGCATCTCAACACTTATCTGACGACCCTGTTTATGATTGTTTCCCTGCTGTCGACGGCACAGGTCGCCGACCGCAACCTTCGGCTTGCCAGGGAGGCCTTTGGTGAGGGGGTCAGGCAGGGAGTGGAAAACAATTTTGAGGGGGCCATTGAATCCTTCGGCCGGGCCCTCGAACTCGATCCCCACTATGGCGACGTCTATCTTTACAGGGGGCTTGCCTACATCGAACTGGGCCTTTACCAGGAGGCCATCGACGATTTTACCGGGCTAATGCGGCTGGACAACCAGCTCTCCGAACAGGCCTGGTATTTCAGTGGCCTTGCTTACGCCGCCCTGGGCGATCACCACTCAGCAATCCACCACTACAGCGAGGCCATCCGGGTCAATCCCGATCATTCCACTCTTTTTCAGCGGGGCAAGGCCTTCCTGGCCATTAACGAATACGGGAATGCACTTCAGGACTTCAATATGGCCTTGCGCCTCAACCCAGGTTTCGCCGAGGGGTATCTTTACCGCGGCATGGCAGCCTACCATAACGGGCTCCACGAAGAGGCCCTTGCCGACCTGCACATTGCGGCCATTACTTTTGAAGGAGAGGGCACATTCCATTACTATATGGGAAATACCCTGATCGCCCTCGGCCGTGAGCAAGAGGCGGTACCCCATCTGGCAAAAGGGCAGGAACCTTCCCATCCGGCCCCGAAAGAGCCCCTGTGGGAACAGGAAACCAAAGCCCTTGAACATCGCCTTGAACCCATCGACCTGAACGGCCTGCCCGGGGGCCTGTACGATATCTCGCTCAAAGAAACCGCCCCCGGAGGCATGGGGGTACAGATCGTTTCCTTTTCCCGGCCCGACAACCTGGCTGCCACCGCGGCCGGCTACCAGCAGCAGTTCGGCCACCCCGTCTTTATCCAGATATCGGACGAAAACGGACGCCGACTGTATAAACTGATCATGGGGAGTTTTTCCGAAAGGCAACAGGCCCTGGAGTTGAGGAGCCGGCTCAGGGACCACGGCTTCCCCGACAGTTTCATCATCGCCCTCCCCTAAGCACCATTTTCACGCAACTGCTTGTTTTGTTGTTCTGGCAAAAGACAGCAAAGGAGCTGATTGTTCAGAGGAAAAATACCAGGCTGAGGGCCATAAGGGCCATCCCTCCGGCCAGTCCGTATACAGACAGGTGGTGTTCGCCGTATTCCCTGGCCGCCGGCAACAGGTTGTCGATCGAGATAAACACCATGATGCCGGCCACCGAGGCAAACAAAAAGCCAAACACCACATCGTTGATAAAGGGCATCAGGATGAAAAACCCGATCAGCGCCCCAAGGGGTTCGGCCAGACCTGAAAGGAAAGAATAGGTAAAGGCTTTTCGCTTGCTTCCTGTGGCATGGTGTATGGGCACCGAAATGGCAATGCCCTCCGGAATATTGTGTATGGCAATGGCGATGGCAATGGGCAGACCCAGCTTAATGTCCTGGAGTGCAGCCAGAAAGGTAGCCAGGCCTTCGGGAAAATTGTGCAGGGCAATGGCCACTGCCGACATAACCCCCATGCGGTAAAGCTTCTTGTTTTTGGCAGCCTGTGAACTGTCCAACTGCATTTGCTCAACACGTTTGATCTCGTGGGGGTTTTCAAAATCCGGGACCAGCCTGTCGATCAGGGCGATCAGAAACATGCCCGAAAAGAATGCGATCACCGTCAGCATGTATGCAGACTGGGGGCCCAGCTCACCGGCAAGGATCTCGTTGGCTTTGGGAAATATTTCAACAAACGACAGGTAGATCATGACCCCGGCCGAAAAGCCCAGGGCCACCGACAAGAAACGGGTATTCGTCTTTTTGGCAAAAAAGGCTATGGCACTGCCGATCCCTGTAGACAGCCCGGCGAACAGGGTAAGCCCGAAAGCGATCAGAACATCCTGTGTGCTAAAAATCCAATCGGAGGTCATGGTGCTCAGGAGCGGGTTACAAAATCCTCCAGAGTGTGCTCCTGGAAATAGGTTTTGAATTGCATGGTCACATCGGTGACCAGCCCATTCATCAGGCATTTGTCGAACGGGCAGATCTTGCGGTCCAGGGGGCATTCGGGCACGTTTATCCGGCCTTCGATGGCTTCATAGATCTCAAGGACAGAGATCTGGTCGGCCGGCTTTTTCAATACAAAACCACCGCTGGGCCCCCTGACAGACGAAAGGTAATTGTTCTTTACCAGTTGTTGCAATACCTTCGCCAGATGGTTGCGGGAAGCCCCCATTTCGGTGGCAATGCTGTTCACGTTCACGTAATTCTTCGATTTGGCAATAAGCACCATGGCATGAAGGGCCAGGGAAGCAGCCTCGGAAAAATGGACCAGTTTAGCCATATTTATTAGTTTATTAATCAGGTCGGCAGGTATCAGAATACCATTTTCTGCAACTTCACCCTGTCGATGTTCCACAATTCATTTTCAAGGCGCAGGCATTCGTCGGCGCTCCCGGTCAATTCCAGGATGATCAGTCCGCTTGCGTCCCATCCGGGCACATCCAGTTCGTGGATGCCCAGCCGGGTCTTCACCGTACAGCCATATTTGGTCAGCACTTCTTGTACCCTAACGGCGGCCTGGCTCCTGTCTTCGACCAGAACGCCCAGAATCCTTATTTCAGACATAGTGCGTATTGTTTACCGGAACAATTGTTCGAATTTCATTTTTTGGATCTCAATGCCCCCTATCTCCGCCAGGTCGGCTTCGAGTTGCTCCCATTTTGCCGCATCGCCCTGAAGTACCAGCAAAATAGTCCCTACCCGGCTGCATACCTTGTCGGACAACTCATGAAAACCCAGGCGGGTGCGGATCACATCAGAATGACGGGTCAGGATCTCCTGGGTGCGGCCGGCTTCCTTAATTCGGTCGAATAACAGAATTCCAAGGATCATGGTTTGTTGCATGGTTGAAGGGTTTAAAAATACAGATCTCGTTTGCCTTGTTTAATCTGCCCGAGTTTTTGCCTGAGCTTGCCGGTATCCCGGGTTTTGGCAAGTTCCTCCACCTTTTTTTCGATCAGGCTGTATCCGGCCTTCCGGGTATCTTCGCTGGCATAATCTTCGAGGTATTCGGCCAGGGTCAGCATGGCATTGGGGGCACAATACCTTTTGATGAAGCCCGGTACGGAAAACTCCATAAAATGTTCACCGGTGCGACCCAGACGATAACAGGCCGTACAGAATGAGGGGATATAGCCCGAGCTGATCAGTTCGTCCATGATCTCGGCCAGCGAACGGTTGTCGTTGATCTGGAACTGCCCCTTGCTCAGATCCTGTACCTCCTGTTTTCCCTTCGAATAGCCTCCCAGTTCCAGATTGGTGCCCCCGTCTATCTGACTCACGCCGAAACGCAAGACCTGATCGCGTATGTGGGAGGGCTCCCGGGCGGTCAGTATCATTCCGGTATAGGGAACAGCCAGCCTGAGGATGGAGACCAGGCGGACAAAGTCCCCGTCGCTGACCAGGTACTCTCTGGAGATATCCATCGAAAAGGCATTTTGTATCCTGGGGAAGGAAATGGTGTGCGGACCCACGTTGTACACGGCCTCGAAATGGTTCACATGCCTGACCAGACCCATGACCTCGAAACGCCAGTCGTACAATCCGAACAATGCCCCGATGCCCACATCGTCAATACCAGCTTCCTGGGCCCTGTCAAGGGAGGTAAGCCGCCAGTCGTAATTGCGCTTTACCCCGCCAAGGTGAACTTTCCTGTAGGCGGGTTCGTGATAGGTCTCCTGGAACACCTGGTAAGTACCGATGCCCGAATCCTTGATCACCCTGAACCCGGGGATGTCAAAAGGGGCCGCATTGATATTGACACGCCGTATCTCCCCGTTTTTGTGTTTCACACCGTAAACGGTCTCCACCGTTTCGGCAATGAATCCGGCAGTGTATTTGGGGTGCTCCCCGTAAACAAGGATCAGCCGTTTATGCCCCTGATCGATGAGGGATCTTGTTTCCAGGATCAGTTCCTCCCTGTTCAGGGTGACCCTTTTGGTCTCCTTGTTCGAAGAGCGAAATCCGCAGTACTGACAATTGTTGGTGCACAGATCGCCCACATACAGGGGGGCGAACAGCACGATGCGTTCACCGTATACCTTTTCCTTGAGACTGCGTGCCCCTTCCTTGATCTCCTCGATCAAACCGGGATCTGTGGCATTGATCAGCACAGCCGTTTCCCCGAGCGAAAGCCGCTTCTTGTCGAGCGAAGCCTGTATGACGTCCCTGACCCTTTGTTTGTCGGCCCTGGTATTTCTGATGATCTCCCATATTTCGCCGGGGTCGATAAACGGCTGCATCCGCTTGTCTTCAATTCGGTATTTTTCGGGATGGTAGATCATGTTTTGAGACGCTTTTTTTTCATCACAAAGTTAATCATTCTTACGCTATGCACGGACAAAATCACCACAAATATGCAATCAACCGATTAAAATACTGAATTACCTGATTGGGCATGGCCGGTTCATTGGCCGTCCTTTTGGTGGGATGACAACGGAAAACACCGGGTCAGACCCTTATTTTCAAACCGTCGTATGCCAGAAAAACGTTGTCCGGAAGGGAGTTCTGTATGCTCTCGTGCAGACCCATGAAATGGCTCAGGTGGGTGATGTAGGCCTGCTGTGGTTTCAGCCCGGCAATTTCTTCCAAAGCTTCGGAAAGGGAAAAATGGGAAATATGCTTTGATTTTCGCAAGGCGTTAATTACCAACACCCTGCTCCCCCTTATCTTTTCCTTTTCCTGAACCGGAATATGGCTTGCGTCGGTAATATAGGTAAAGTCGCCAACCCTGAAGCCGAAAACCCTCATTTTGTGATGCATGACCTCAACCGGGGTAAACTTCACCCCATTCACCAGAAAAGGTTTGTGGTCTATTTCGCAGAAGTTCAGCTGGGGAGCCCCGAAAAAACGTTTTTCCTGCATGATATAGGGAAACTCCTTGTTGATGGCCTCAATGACCCCGGCGCTGGCATAAATGTCGACGGTTTTGTTCAGCACATAGTTAAAGGCCCTCACGTCGTCCAGTCCGGCAATGTGGTCGCGGTGGCCGTGGGTGAACAAAATAGCCGATAGGTCCTCCACCCCTTCCCGGATCATCTGGTAACGAAAATCAGGTCCGCAGTCGATCACAAAGTGCTGTCCAGAGGCTTCCAGCATCACCGAGGTCCTCAGCCTATGGTCTTTCGGGTCATTGCTTCTGCAAACCACGCAGTCGCAGGCCACCACGGGCACCCCGGTGGATGTCCCCGTTCCGAGAAAGGTAACGTCAATGGGCTGCTTATCGGCCATGGGGAGAGGTTGTCATTAATAGATGAGTTCTTCTACAGTCTCCCTGGCTTCCGACAGGGTGTCTTCGCTCAGTTCGGCCATGTTCAGCGGGTTGCCCCGCCAGATCTCCTTGTAAAAATACAGTGTCCCCCGTCTGGCCCCGGGCAGTACCGTATCGAATACCGGAAAACACTCCACCTTTCTTTCGCTATCCGGACTATCAAAAATAAAGATCATGCATTTGAGGCATTCCTTGCCGGCCAGCAGGTTTCCGGCATAGATACCGGGCGGCGGAATGAGCTTGTCGGCGGCCGACACCTCGATGCCAATGGTGGGGTTGGCCGGCAACAGGGGATTGCCAAGGCCGGGAAACAATGCCCCGGTAATGATATACTGGTGGTCGAGGTAGGCGTTGGCCCGTTGTATGTTCCCTTCGGACAAAGCCTTGCGTATTTTGGTTGAGCTGACCACTTCGTTTTCAATATCCTTCAGGGGGATCTCCTCCACCGCAAAGCCCATTTCACGGCCCAGGCCATAGAGATAGGAATAATCGCCCTGCCGGGCATAGCCAAAATGATGACCGTGGCCCACCACCACCACCCTGGCACCCAGCTCGCCGACCAGCATATCGCTGACAAACTCTCTGGAGGTGGTCTTTGAAAATTCCAGGGTGAACCGGACGATTAACAGGTTTTGAAGTCCCGCCTTTTTCAGCAATTCGATCTTCTCTTCCTGCGAATTGATCAGTTTCATGTTTTTGTGGTCGGGATAAAGCACCTTGCGCGGATGCGGAGAGAAAGTCACCAGTACCGACTCCCCTCCTGTTTCGCGGGCAATTTCGTTGAGGCGGTCGATGATCACCTTATGACCCACATGCACACCGTCGAAAGACCCGGTGGTCACCACGGCATTTTTCACATTGTTGCCGGCTTCGGCAAATTGATGGTAAACCTTCATTGTTTAACGAGATAAGCCAGTTTTTCGAGTGAGGTAACGATGTCGTATTCTTCGAGGTAGATGCCGGGGGGCACCGTAAGGGGAACAGAGGTGTAGTTCAATATTCCCCTGATGCCTGCATCCAACAGTTTTCTGGCCACTTCATGGGTGGCCTCGGGGGCAAGGGTAAGTACCGCAATACGGATGCTTTCCTTTTCTATCACTTCTTTAAGGCGGTTGACATGGTAACAGGGAACTCCGGCTACAATCCGGTCCGTTTTCTGAAGGTCGTTGTCAAAAGCAGCTACAATAAAGAGTTTTTCCCGTTTACCCACGAAATAACTGGTGATGGCCCGGCCCAGGTTCCCCATCCCCACGATGATGATCTTCTGGCCTTCTTTGCTGTCGATGATCCTGCCGATCAGATCGACCAGGTCCTTGATCACATAGCCCTTGCTCTGGCTGCCCGAATAGCCGATCAGCATCAGGTCCCTGCGCACCTGTACAGGGGTCAGGTTCATCATTTTTGCCAGCTCATGCGAATAAATATTGGTTTTCCCTTCGCGGATACTGTTGTAAAGGATTCGCCGGTACTGGCTGAGCCGTTCGACGGTCTTTCCCGGCAATTGGTTGTGTTTGATCTGAGTCATGGTAGATCTGCTGGTTTACTATCGGTTGCCTATTGGTTATCGGGGAAGGTAATGGCAAAACTGCTGCCTTTGCCGGGCTGGCTCTCCACGTGGATGGTGGCATCGTAAAGGTTCAGCAGCCTTTTGACAATAGACAGTCCGAGACCGCTGCCGCTGATGTTTTTGGTGTCTTCGCTGCGGATGCGGACAAAGTCCTCAAACAGTTTGTCGATGTCTTCCTTTTTCATGCCGATGCCGGTGTCCTCCACCGACAGCTGGATGTGCCCGTTGTCCTTACGCAAATTGATGTCGACCCGTCCCCCTTGTTTGTTGTATTTTATGGCATTGGAAACCAAGTTATTCACTACGATCTCCATTTCCTGGCGGTCGGCCTTCAGCGGGGTTTTTTCGCTGCAATTCAGGTAAACATCCACATCCTTCTGAATAGACAGGTGTTGAAACGAATCAATGCAGTGCTGTACGATCTCGCAAAGATGCAGGGGTTCGATCTTCCTGGATTTCTTGCCCGATTCGATGCGGGTAAAATCGAGCATATCGAGAATCAGGTTGCGCATTCCCTGGATACGGAACAAGGACCTGTCGACGATCTCGTCGTATTTTCCAAGGGAGTCGCCGAACTTTTTTTCCTGCATCATCTCCAGATAACCTTCAACTGCATTCAGGGGTGCCTTGAGCTCGTGAGAGAGTACGGAAAGAAACTGAAACCTCACCTGCCGTCCTTCCACATTGAGTTTCTCGGTCATTCGCCGAAGAAACAGCTGTTTTGTGATGGTTTCGATGGATGCTCTAAGTTCTTTGGGTGTGAATGGCTTGGGGACAAAATCATAAGCGCCCTGCCTGGTCGCTCTCACTGCCAGGTCGAGGGAGGCATAGGAGGTGATCATCACCACCACCACGTCGATGTTCTCCTGGTTAATGTGGTCCAGCACGTCGATGCCCTGTATGCCGGGCAGCTTGTTGTCGAGCAGCACAATATCCAGTGGCTGCCTCCTGAGGATGTCCAGGGCCTCCTCGCCGGTTTCGGCCAAAAACACATTGAATTCAAAATCTTCGTCCATGAAGGGGTAACTCACCGAAAAATTTTCCAGTATCCGGCTTACCCCGCTTCTGATGCCGGGCTCATCGTCTACCACCAACAAGTTCAGTTTTCCCATATGTCAGATCTTTAGCAATTTTTTGATCTCCCTTTGCAGCTGATCCATCCGGATGCCCTTGTCAAGAAAGAGATCGGCCTTGATCCACTCCTGTTCTTCCTGGGTGGTCACATCGAACAGCATCCCGGTTTCGGAGGTAACGGCAGAGGCAATGATGATGGGCACATCGGGGTATTTGCGCTTAATCTTGTGGCAGAGGATAAAACCGGTATCCTGGTTTTCCATCATCAAATCGAGGATGGCCAGATCGGGCTTTGTTCTTTCGATAATGCTTTCGGCCTCGCGCTGGGTGTCGGCGGTTATTACATCGAAACCCATGTCTTGCACACCCGTTTTCATTTGAAATAAATAATCCATATCGTCATCTACGATCAGGATGGTCTTTTTTGTGTTCTTTAACATGGCTGTTATGGGCTTTATATGTTATCCGGTTATCCTGTTATCCGGTAATGGGTTCACCGGCATTTTCATCGGAGGTGTCGCTGGCCTTGCGCGGCAGGGAAACAAAAAATGTGGTTCCTGTGGGGCCTTTTTGGGGGTCGTTGTTCGATTCCACCCGGATGCTTCCCCGGTGCATCTTGATGATGCCGTAAATAATGGGAAGGCCCAGTCCCGTGCCCTGGCCGGTTTCCTTGGTGGTAAAAAAGGGCTCGAACATCCGGTCCATATTCTCCTTCTCAATTCCGGAGCCGGTGTCACTGACCTGGAATTCCAACTGCCCGCTTCCGGCGGCGTCATTGATCAAAACAGAGAGTTTGCCCCCTCCGGGCATGGCATCCACCGCGTTTTTAAACAAATTGGAAAACACCTGCACCATCTGGTCGTGGTCGCATTCCAGCATGGGGTCCCTGGTATTGACGGCAATCTGCAATTCGATAGACTGGCTGAGAATGACCCCCTTGAGGGCATTCTTTATCAATTGCTTCACATTTACCTCGTCGATGGTCACCTTGCTTTTGCGGGCAAAGTTCAACAGGCCGCCAACAATTTTCTTGCAACGGTCGGCCTGCTCCACAATCAGCTTCAGGTCACGGTAAAGGGGCGAGGCAGGGTCCATTTCGTCGAGCAGGATGTGGCTGTACATGATCACGACTCCCAGGGGGTTGTTCACTTCGTGGGCAATACCTGCAGCAAGCTGACCCATGGAAGCGAGTTTCTCGCTTTGCTTCAGCGCAGCCTGGGTGGAGGCCAGTTTCTGGTTCGACACATCCAGCTCCAGGATGTACTCATGGAGCTTGTCGATGGTATACGGAAGGCACATCTCCGATTCGGCCAGCCCCTGCAATATGGCCACGGCATGCTCATGGCAGGTGTCGTAGCCGCAGGCACCGCAGTTGAGTTCATCTTCCGGCTCCTTTTTACCAAATTCCCTGAGCACCTCACGAATCTCCCCGGCACAGGGCAGGTTGGGAAAACGCTGATCGTCGGCCTGGAAACTCCTTCCGAGTTCCAGCTGCAAATAAGTGGCCAGGTCTTCCTGCCAGCGATTCAGATCGAGGCGGTCGAATTTCCTTTTGGCAAAATTGGAAATGTTTTTCCGCTTGTTGAAAAACTGATGTTTGTGGCTCATTCCCGGGCTGTTGATGCAGCCGTTGCAGCAAAGCAGATCAAACATCTTGGCTTCCAGGTGTCCTTCCTCAAATTCACGCAAAACCTCGATGATGTCGTGCCTGCCCTCGGCCACCACAATGTCGCCCTTCACGAAGTCTTCTTCCAGGTCGATGGTTTGAAGCATCCCTCCGCTGATGGGAAAGATGGATCCCTTCCCGGCTATGGGCGGATCGAACTCCGAAGCCTCCACATTGTTCTCGGACAGGCTCTTCTCAGCAAACATGCGCCGCAACTCCACAAATGAGATCACCTCGTCAATCAGTCCCCTGAACTGCTCTTCACCGGCTTCCACCTTTTTGGCGATACAGGGACCAATGAACACGATCTTCAGGTGGTCGCCGTGCATTTTTTTCAGCACCCTGGCCGTGGCGATCATTGGCGAAACCAGGGGTACCAGAGAATCAATGATCTGGGGATGGTGTTTTTCCACGTAGCTGACAATGGAAGGGCAGCTGGTGGAGATCAGCGGACGGTCGGGCTTTGATTCGAGCAGTTCCTTGTATTTGTTGGCGATCAGCTCGGCGCCGAAAGCCACCTCGTTCACATAGTCGAAGCCCAGTGCCCGGATCATGCCCACAAAGTGCTTGTAATCGGCAATGTCGGTGAATTCTCCGGCAATACTGGGTGCTACGATCGCGGCTACCGGTTGCCCGGTGTCGAGAAGCTTTTTCACCTTGTCGATCGAAAAGGCAAACATCTTGGCATCGCGGGAGCACACCCTGATGCAGTTGCCACAGGCAATGCAGCGGCTCGGGATAATCTCGGCCTGTCCGTTGTTGATCTTAATGGCCTTAGCCGGGCATTCGCGTACGCAAGTATAGCAGACCTTGCAGCGGTCCTTTACGGTATAGATGATCTCATTTTTCTTCTGCTCTGTCATATCCATGTATTCATTCGGCCGCAATCAGCAAACAGCGTCGCTTTACAGGGGGCCCTTCCTTTTTTTGAAACTTGGTTTTAACCACCCATTAGCCCTTTCGTTGCCGGTATCCAGGCGGTGATCCGTAAAGCAGGCCAGAGGTCCGGGATGTTCACCTGCCGCCCTGAACGGCTGGTTCTTTTCCATGTCGGCACACAACCGCCTTCTGGCCCTGGTTTTTTCAAAGCCCCGGCTGACAGGCTGTCCGCCTCCCCCCGCGCAACCCTCCAGGCAGGCCATCACTTCCACATAATGGATGTCACTGCGGTTTTCTTCGGCCAGGGTGTTTAAATAAGCCTCCGCTTCCGAAATGCTGCTTGCCCAGGCAAAGCCGATATGGATGTCGCCGATGCTGACTTTGGTTTCGCGTTTAAGGGCGGTATTTTTTGGCAAATTGAACCTGAACCCCTCAGCGGGCGAGCCGCCCAGCAGCCTGAAGGTTTCCCTGGCCACGGCTTCGGCCTTACCGCCCGAATAGCCGAGCTTAAACGCCGAGGCCGAGCAAATGTGAAAAGGCGGGTCGGCTGCTTCCTCTTCGATGCTCTCAATTTCCAGGCCAAAGCTTCTGAGCAGGCGGAAGAACTCCCTGACCGTTAAAACGGCATCCACCTCAGAGACTCCCTTGTGGGTGTTTTCCTCACGGGAAGCCTCGTATTTTTTGGCCAGGCAGGGCATTACCGATACCGTGAACACATGGTCGGCTTTCAGGCCGGCATCTTCGGCCCATTTGGTCTTGATCAGGCTGCCCAGTATCTGCTGGGGCGATTTGACCCCTGCCAGCCGGGGCAGCAGTTCCTGCCTGAACTCCTCGGCGTAACGCACCCATGCCGGGCAGCACGACGAGAGCAATGGAAGGGCTTCCTTATTGCGTATCCGCTCTGCCAGCAACCTGGCCTCGGCCAATATATTGATGTCGTTGGCATAACCCAGGTCGAACACCCGGGAGGCCCCGCAGCGTTTCAATGCGGCGACCATGCGGCCCATGACGTCCTGTTTGGGCCTGAGGCCTGAGTGTTCGGCCACCGAAGCAGCCACCGAGGGGCTGATGAAAAAGACCACCTCGAGCTCTGCCTTGCCCAGGGCCGCCTGCACTTTCTCAATGTGGGAGATGTCGAGCAGGGCGGCGGTAGGGCATACCTGAACACATTGCCCGCAGTGGATGCAGCTGGACACATTGAGGCCCTTATGAAACGCACTGTTGACCTTTGTCTGGTTGCCCCTCGATATAAAATCGACGGCCGTCACCAGCTGCACTTCCTCGCAAATGCGCACACAGCGGCTGCAAAGAACACATTTGGCAGGCTCTCTGGCCACAGCCGTACTGGAGTAGTCGGGGAAAGCGGTATTCTTTTCCCCGAAATATTTTCGCTCCCTCACATTCATCTCCTCGGCAAGCCACTGCAGCTCGCAATTTCCGTTACGCTGGCAGTAGAGGCAATCGTCGGGGTGATTCGACAGCAAAAGCTCTACCAGAGACTTTCTTGCCCTGATTACCCGCTGCGAATTGGTCATTACCTTCATGCCTTCTTCAACCGGATAGGAACAGGATGTGATCAGATCTCGCTTGCCTTCCACCTCAACCACACATAGACGGCAGGCACCCGTTGGTGAAAAACGGTTCATATGGCAAAGGGTGGGGATTTTGAACCCATGCCCGCGCAAGGCCGTCAGCAGGCTGTCTCCTTCCCTTACGCTAATCTGTCGGTTATTTACTTCGATCTTGAATTCCATGGCAGGATTTGGGGTTTGCTCTACTTGATGACAACAGCATTGAACTTGCAGGCTTCATAACAGTTCCCGCAGCCGATGCATTTGTCCCCGATAATAAAGTGCGGGTAGCGCGGGGAGCCGATGATGGCGTCGACCGGGCATTTTTTAAAACAGGCGGTGCAGCCGGTACAGGCGTCCACATCGATCAGGAATATTCTCAGATCGGTGCATACCCCGGCCGGACATTCCCTTTCAAAAATATGGCTATCGAATTCTTCCTTAAAGTATTTGAGTGTGTTCATGATGGAATTGGGGGCAGATTTTCCCAACGAACAGAGTGAAGTATCCTGCAAAACGGCTGCCAGGCCCTTTAGCTGCATCACTCCCTTGAAGCGTTCCAGGGTTTGAAATGAGTTTTTTTCGGTCGGCCTTTTTGTGGCGTGTTCCATGACCTCCAGCATCCTGGCGGTGCCTTCCCGGCAGGGGATGCATTTGCCACAGCTTTCCTTTTTGAAAAATGCCGTAAAGAACCTGGCCAGGTTAACCATGCAGACCCCCTGGTCGAGCACGACAAAGGCTCCGCTGCCCAAAGCGGAACCCATTTGCCTGAGGTCTTCAAAATCCACTCTTTTGTCCAGTGTTTCGGAGGTGATGTAACTGCCGCTGTTGATGCCAAGGACAATGGCTTTGAAGGTAAGTCCGTCTTTCAGCCCCCCGCCGATCTTGTCCACAATGTCGCGAAAACTCATGCCCATCTCCACTTCCACCGTTCCATAACGCTTCAGCTTCCCCGAAAGGGTAAAGAGCTTGGTCCCCTTGCTTTGCTGTGTACCCAGGCTGCGGAACCACTCCGGGCCGTTTTTCATGATCAGGGGTATATTGAACAGGGTTTCCACATTGTTGACAATGGTGGGTTTGTCCCACAAGCCTTTCTCGGCAGGGTAAGGAGGTTTGGATGATGGCATGGCCCTTTTCCCTTCGATGCTGTTATTCAGTGCGGTTTCCTCGCCGCATACAAAGGCCCTGGCCCCGCTTTTTACCACCACATCGATGTTGACGCCCGAGTCCAGGATGTTGTGCCCGATAAGGCCGTACTCCCTCGCCTGGGCAATGGCCTGGTCGAGCCGCTGCCTGGCAAGGGTGAATTCTTCACGGATGAAAAGATATACCCTGCCCGCGCCCATGGCATAGGCCGAGATCAGGGATGCTTCGATCAGCCTATGGGGGTTGCTCTCGATAATGGCCCGGTTCATGTAGCTGCCCGGGTCGCTCTCCACGGCATTGCAGACAAAAAACTTCTGGTCGCCAGGGGTCCGGAGGGCAGTGGCCCATTTTTGGCCGGTAGGGTAGCCGCCGCCGCCGCGGCCGGCCAATCCGCTTTTCTCAACGAGTTCGCATACCTGGGCGGGAGTATGCCTCGAAATGGAATCGGCAAATGACCAGTATCCGCCCCTGGCGATGAAGGCAGTCACCGACCCAGGGTCGATCAGTCCGCAGTGTTCGAGCAATATGCGGCGCTGGTGAACAAAAAACGGATGGTCGTTAACAAATGGGACCTTCTCCCAATGTTGCAGCAGGGCACTTTTGTACTGCCCGATCAGGGGGAGGTCGGGCAGGTGATCGTTCAACACCTCATCCAGCAGGGGGCCTACTTTTTCGGACGTGACACCGGAAAAGGAGAGTCTGGCTTTTCCGGGCAGCTGGATATCGACCAGGGGTTCCGCTGCGCAATAGCCTACGCAGCCGCCTTCCACCAGGGTTGCCTGATGACCGTGTTCGGCCAGGTAAGCGGCGATGGCCTGGTAGGTGGCCCCGGCACCGGCAATCCGGCCGCAACTGGCCATCCCGACGTAAATCAGCGGTTGGTGCACCCGTTCGCCACCGATGTAGGACAATTCCTTCTTCAGTCCGGCCCCGGTATCCCTCTGTGGGTCGAGTAAAACCTGGTTGATCAGAAATTCCCTGATTTCACTGGAAGTTCGTAAGGTCATGATTGTATATTTTCTTCTTCCCTGAATGACTCCAGAAGCTCCCTCAGCTTTTCCGGATTCATGTGGCTGTAATAGGCCTGGTTTACCTCTATCAGGGGAGACAGTCCGCAGGCGCCCAGGCAACTGACCACTTCGAGGCTGAACAGCCCTTCCTTGTCTGTTTCCCCATTGGCGATCTTCAACAACTTTTCCAGTTCCCTGATCAGGGTTTCGGCCCTACCCACATGACAGGCCGTGCCATGGCAGACCCGGATATGGTACCTGCCCACCGGACCGAATCGGAAATTATCGTAAAAAGTAGCAACCCCATAAATCTTGTTTATGCTGATGCCGAGGTAATTACCCACGGCCGAAATGATGTCTTCAGACAAATACCCCCGGGCATCCTGTACGCTTTGCAATAAGGGTATCAGATCTTCCCGCCGGTGATTCGGGTATTGCTCAAAGGTCTTCGCCAGATCGAATGAATCCTGCATGACGCCCTGTTTATGTTGATACAAATTTCACAATATGCCGTTAAAAGTAGAAAATATATTGATATCAAGAAGTTAAACGGCCAAATCCGTTCCAGCAAAAATAAGCAAAATATTGTTTTTTGCCTAGTTTAAAGCCTTAAAACCGGGTATCCCGACTAACAATGATCAATATAAAACCTTTGCAGAAATAATTTTACCCAAGATGTGAAGGAATTAACTGATTATCTGGAAAGCTTTCTGTATTTTTGTTATTTATCGGGAAGTTTGGATTCCGAATGCCACAAATTATCCTTTGGCCATGAACCGGAAAATGAAAACGGAGATCGTTATCTGCATGGGCAGCAGCTGTTTTTCCAGGGGCAATAAAATTGCCCTCGGGATCATCAGGCAATACCTGAGAGACAGGGGGCTGGAAGATGCCGTAGTGTTCAAGGGCTCCCACTGTTTCGGGCAATGCGACAAAGGGCCGGTATTGACAATTGGGGAAACCAAACACCTGAGGGCAGATCCCGCTCAGGTGACCGAACTGCTGGACACCCACCTCGGAGCTTAAGTTTCATGCGCTAACGATTCAGAAAAAGTATGCGAATCATTGAGATCGACCACACGCGCTGCACCAAATCCTATGCCTGCATCAGGACTTGCCCGGTAAAAGCAATCTTGATCCGAAGCAGTGACGAAATGCCGGTTGTGGACCACGACCGCTGCATCGGCTGTGGCAGTTGCCTGTGGGTTTGTGCGTCCAATGCCGTTTCGCACACCAGCGAACTGGAACTAACGGTTGACATGCTGCAGTCTGGCCGGAAACTGGCCGCCATTGTCGACCCTACCATCAGTGGTGAATTCCCCGACATTACCGATTACCGCAAGTTCGTGGAGATGATCCGCTCCCTGGGATTTCACTACGTCAACGAGGTATCTTTTGGGGTAGACCTGGTGGCCCGCAAATACCACGAACTGCTGTCCGACTTCAGGGGCAAGTATTATTTGCTGGCCAACTGCCCCACCCTGGTCTCCTGCATTGAAAAATTCTATCCCGGACTTACCGACAACCTGGCCCCCATCGTGACCCCCATGACAGCCACTGCCAGGGTGGTACGCAAGGCATTCGGAAAAGACGTCGGGGTGGTCTATTTCGGGCCATGCCTGTCGGCAAAGCACGAAGCCGGGCTCTATGACAGGGAGGGAAAGGTAGATGCCGTGCTCACCTTTCGCGAACTCAGGGAGTTGTTCGACCGTTTCCAGATCAAGGAATCCAGGGTGGAGTATTCGGACTTTGACCCCCCCATCGGATACCTGGGTTCGCTTTACCCCATTAGCAACGGCATCGTTTATGCCGCCGGGCTCAACGAAAGCCTGATGCACGGAAAGGTGATCACCGTGGAGGGGAGGAACAAGATGATGGATGCGGCCGAAGAGTTCAACCGTCATACCGAGAACCTGAAGAAGCATTTCAATGCGTTCTACCATGCAGGCTGCCTGACCGGACCCGGCAACACCGAACGTTCGAACAAATACCTCAGGCGCACCATGGTGGTCGATTATGCCCACAAACGGCTGAAGGATTTTGACAAAAAACAGTGGGAAAAAGACATGGAGACTTACCTGCAACTCGATCTGAGCCGGGGCTTTGTCCGCGACGACCAGCGTCTGCCAGCTCCCGACAGCGAACAGGTAGAGGAGATCATGAAAAGCCTGGGCAAAAGCCCCGACGACAATGCCGCCTGCACGGCATGCGGTTTCAGGAGTTGCCGCGATTTTGCCGCCTCCATCAGCCAGGGGCTCAGCAAACCCGACATCTGCCTGAATTATTCGCTGAAAAAAAAGCAGGAGTACATCAAAACCCTGAAAAACAACAACGAGAAACTGAAAAAACAGCAGGAAAGCCTATTGGAGAAAGAAAAAAACCTGGTGGAGGAAAACCAGAAGATCAGGCAAACTTCCGAAACCACTTCCGCCCTGCTTAAAAATCTTCCTTCGGCAGCGGTTATTGTAGATGACAAGCTAAAGGTCATTGAATCGAACAACAGCTTCATCAAGGTGTTGGGCGAGGACGCCGAAATGATCAACGAAGTGATTCCGGGGCTGTCGGGGGCCGACCTGAAGAGCCTGTTGCCACACACCATCTACAACCTGTTTACCTATGTGCTCGAAAACGATGAGAACATTGTAGGCAAAGACGTTCATCACGGCGAGCGGCTGCTGAACGTAAGCATTTACTCATTAAAGCCCGGGAAGGTGGTGGGCGGGGTTTTCCGCGACATGTACGTTGCCGAGGTCAGGCAGGAGGAGATCGTGAACCGGGTAAACGAGGTGATCGACGAAAACCTGAAAATGGTTCAGAACATTGCGTTTTCCCTTGGTGAAGGAGCCAGCGTGACCGAAAAAATGCTGAACTCCATCATCGGGACCTTCAAAAAAACCAAATAACACCACCCCATCGCGGTATCCCGGAAACAGGGGATGAGCACGGCCATATGACAGAACCTTTCTACATAGAAGTGGGGTCCGCACAGAAAAACCACAGCGGCGAACGCATTTGCGGCGATGTATTCCTTTCGGAAAAAGTAAAGGAGGAAGGCCGCACCGTAGCGGTGCTTTCCGATGGTATGGGCCACGGGGTAAAGGCCAACCTCCTGGCCACCCTCACCGCCACCATGGCCCTTAATTTCACCAAAGAGCACAAGGATGTCCGCAGCGGTGCCGAAATCATCATGAACACCCTGCCGGTATGCAGCGAACGCAAGATCAGCTATTCCACCTTTACAGTGGTCGATATTGAAGAGAACGGGAAAACCAATATCCTGAACTACGACAATCCCGACTGCATCATCATGAGGGGACATGAGCAGTACAGACCTGACTGGGAGGTATATACCCTGGAAGGACGTGACAACGCAGGCAAGGAGATCAAGGCCTGTTCGCTTGTTGTCAGAAAAGAAGACCGTATCGTGATTATGAGCGACGGGGTCACCCAATCGGGGCTGGGCCGGGGAAAGTATCTGCTGGGATGGGGGCTGGAAAATGTCGAGAAGATGGTCGCCGGCCTCATCGACGAACAGCCGGGCATCTCGGCCGCCAGACTGGCTTCGCTGATCGTGAACAAGGCCCACGCCAATGACGGATACCAGCCCAAGGACGACACCAGCGTGGTGGTGGTCTATTGCCGTGATCCCCGCCGTCTGCTGCTGTGTTCGGGCCCCCCATTCGAAAAGGAGAAAGACCCCGAGCTGGCACGGACGGTCAAAGAGTTCAGGGGAGAGAAGATATTGTGCGGAGGAACTACGGCCGACATCGTTTCGAGAGAACTCGGCACTCCCATTGAGGACACCCTCGAATTTGAGGACCCCGAGCTGCCCCCTGTTTCGAAGATGAAAGACATTGACCTGGTTACCGAAGGCATCCTGACGCTGAGCAAAACCGCCGGAATTCTCGATAACTACAGCCCCCGCACCCAGCTGGGCAACGGACCGGCCGACCTGATCGTGAAAAAAATCCTTGACAGCGACGAGATCCCCCTGCTGGCCGGCACGGCCGTTAATGTGGCCCACCAGGACCCCAACCTGCCGGTGGAGCTGGAGATCAGGCGATCGGTGGTGAAAAGGATCGCCCGCATACTGGAAGAAAAATTCCTCAAAACAGTCAGCCTCAATTACATCTGATCAAAGGCCACAAAATACTATCTTTGCCGGTACAGCAAGCCAAGTAAGCGACCATGCACTCCGACGAGGTCTATATGCAACGATGCATCGAGCTGGCCCGGCACGGCCTGGGTACTGCCGCCCCCAACCCCATGGTGGGCAGCGTGGTTGTGTACGGGCAGGAAATCATCGGAGAGGGTTACCACCGTCGCTTTGGAGATGTTCATGCCGAGGTGAGGGCTATCGAGTCGGTTGCACGGCCGGCACTTCTTCCCCACTCCACCCTGTATGTAAACCTGGAGCCCTGTTGCCATCATGGCAAAACGCCTCCCTGCACCGATCTGATCCTGAAAACGGGTATCAAACAGGTGGTGATCGGCACCGCCGATCCCTTCGACTCGGTTGCGGGAAAAGGCATCGCCCGGCTGCGAAGCCATGGCTGCCAGGTGAAAGTGGGCAACCTGAAACAGGAGTGCAGGGAGCTCAACAAGCGCTTCTTTACCTTTCATCAGCACAAGCGCCCCTACATCATCCTGAAATGGGCCCAAACCGCCGATGGCTTTATTGACATCGAACGCATGCCCGGCGCTGCAAACCGCCCTACCTGGATCAGCAGCGAAAGGCTGCGGATGCTGGTACACAAATGGCGCAGCGAAGAGCAATCCATATTGGTGGGCAGGCAGACCGCACTGAAAGACAACCCCCGGCTGAACGTACGCGACTGGCAAGGACCCCAGCCCCTGCGGATGGTCCTGGACAAAGACCTCAGCCTTCCCCCGCAGCTGATGCTCTTTGACAACAGCCAGCCCACCATCGTGTTCAACCAGGCCGAGGAGAAGACAAAGGGGCTGATTCGTTACGTCAGGGTGCCCTTCGACCACCGGCTGCTGGAGTCCGTTATGTGGTTTTTGGTTGCCGAAGGCATTCAGTCGGTATTTGTCGAAGGCGGGCGGCACCTGATACAGAGCCTTGCCGACCAGGACCTCTGGGACGAAGCCAGGGTATTTATGGGAACTCAGTATTTTCGTCGCGGGGTGCCTGCCCCCACCCTGGATAAAGCCAAAACCACTTCCCATATCACGATCGGCGAAGAAAGCCTGTTCCTGATGAAACGATGAGCGGGGAACCGGACACATACAAAACCCTCTGGAAGCCCTCACAGGGGCTTTACAAGGACAGGGGAAGCAAATTCATTGCCCTGGCATGGCCAGTTGAGAACCAGAACGACATCAAAAAGCGGCTGGAAGAAACCAAACAACAATACCACGACGCCCACCACCATTGTTTTGCCTGGGCACTGGGTCGGCGGGGCGAGCTGCACAGGCATAACGACGACGGCGAGCCTGCGGGCAGTGCCGGCAAGCCCATTTACGGGCAGATCCTGTCTTACGGGCTTACCCGGGTGCTCATCATCGTGGTCCGCTACTTCGGTGGGACCAAGCTGGGCGTCAGGGGCCTCATCAATGCCTACAGGGGAGCGGCAAAAGACGCCATCGACAACAACCGCATCATCGCAAAGACCATCGTGGAGAACTACCGCCTCGACTTCGATTATCCGGTCATGGACCGGGTCATGCGGATATTGAAAGAGAACGGCCTCTCACAGGGCTCGCATGACTTCGGCCTCAGATGCAGCCTCGAATTTTCGGTAAGGCTGAAAAAATCCCCCCATGTCCTCTCTCAGCTGGAGCAGATACCGGGGCTGACGATCGGCATTTTGCCCACGGATCAGGTTGATCTGTCGTAAAATTTTTTTCCATTTGACCGGATCCGGTCATTGACAGGTAAGTAAAAATATGCCCAATTTGCCTGTAAACAATCGTTTACGAAATGCAGCTGGAAAGCTTAAATAGAACAATTAAAATTTTAAATATTCTTTTTCCGGCTATTGCGTATCCCGGGAATAACCACTAATATTGTTATTCTGATTTGTTTCCGCGAAACATCCATTTACTATGTTTAAGCACCGAATTAATTCAATCGGTAAGGCAATAGTTTTACTCTTTCTGCTGACCGGCTGCCCTGCGCCCGAACCAGGCTTCGAGCTTACGGGCAAGCTGATCCCCATCGACAGCGTAAGGATACCTGAAAAAGACCCCGAAGTGGATTCGGTGATCGGGATCTACCGCGAAGCCCTGGAAGAGACCATGAACAGGGTCGTCGCCCATTCGGCCCGGTATATGCAAAAGGCCTCCCCAGAAGGATTGCTGAACAATTTCGTGGCCGACCTGGTATACGAAACCGGCCGGCAGATCTACGAACCCGCCGACGGGAAACCGATCGATTTCTGCCTGCTCAATTACGGCGGGCTGCGCACCACCATCCCCCAGGGGCCGGTAACCTTGTCGAGGGTATTTGAACTGATGCCCTTTGACAACGAGATGGTGGTCATTACCCTCAGTCCGGAAAAAACACGTGAGGCCCTCGATTACCTGGCTGCTGCCAGCAGGGGGATGCCCATATCGGGTCTGAGGATCGTGATTGAAGACGAAAGGATAAAAGAGGCCAGCATCGGCGGGGAGCCTTTTGCGGGCGACAGGAACTACAAGGTGCTTACCTCCGATTACCTGGCCGGGGGGGGCGACAACATGGTGTTTTTTTTAAACCCCATCGATTCAGAGCCCCTCGACATGAAGATCAGGGACGCCATTATCGAATACATGGAACTGATACACCGCCGTGGAGAAATGATCCGCAGTGAACTCGACGGCAGAATACGCATGGAATGAAGCAAAGGCATACCGGCAGAAGAACGTTTTTGAAAACCCTGGGCATCGCCGGGGCAGCGGCCTTTGCCGGGCTGCCGGCCCTGGCCCTGCGCGACTCCGGGCTGCAAAAGATCACCCTGCTGCACACCAACGACACCCATTCCCGCATCGACCCCTACCCCTCCAACGACCCGGTTTATCCGGGCATGGGAGGGTATGCCAGGCGGGCCGCCCTCATCAGAAACTACCGGGAGCAGGATTCGGATCTGCTGGTGGTTGATGCCGGCGATATTTTCCAGGGCACCCCCTATTTCAATATTTACGGAGGAGAGCCCGAGCTCAGGTTGATGAGCAAGATGGGCTACGATGCGGCTGCTTTTGGCAACCACGAATTCGACAACGGGCTCGACGGCTTTCTGGAGGTACTTCCATTAGCCAGCTTCCCGTTTCTGGTGGCCAATTACGACTTCAGCCAGACCCTGCTGGCCGGAAAGACCAGGGAGTACACCGTGGTGGAGAAGGCCGGTGTCAGGATTGGGCTCTACGGGCTGGGGATCGAATTCGAAGGCCTGGTGGCAAGAAACCTGTACGGTGATACCAACTACCTCGACCCCATCGAAAAGGCCAGGGAAACGGAACAGATACTCAAATTACGCCACCATTGCAAGCTGGTCGTATGCCTGTCGCATCTGGGTTTTGACTACCAGGGAAAAAAGGTAAGCGACACCACGATCGGACAGAATACCCGGCATACCGACATTATTATCGGGGGGCATACCCACGACCTGCTGAACCCCCCCGCCAGGGTGCGCAATCTGCAACAACAGCCGGTGGTCATCGGCCAGGCCGGATCGGGGGGGACCTATATGGGAAAAATGGAAATTTACTTTAGCCAGGGTTCTGACGAGGTTTTCATCGAAGCGAATACAATTAATCTTTAACAAATACAAGGGCAGAAACATTTTTTTATAAACTTTTTTTGAACAAATTTTGTTAGTGGTGAATTCCGGGTTGCGACAAAATCCGTAGTGTTTGGAAATCAAACGCCAGCACATTGCTCACCTGAAAAATCTGCAAGGAGTTCAATAGGATGGAGAAAGCTTACGAAAAGGTTTGGTCGGATTGCCTGAAGGTTATCAGGGACAACATCAGTCCCAATAGCTTCAATACATGGTTTGCTCCCATCAAGCCGGTTCGTCTGATTGAGAAAGTGCTCACCCTGCAAGTTCCCAGCCAGTTCTTTTACGAATGGCTTGAGGAACACTATATCGACCTGCTGAAAAAGACCATCAAGAAAGAGCTGGGCAGTTCGGGAAGGCTCGAATACAGCATTGTCATGGACAACTCCCTGCGTTCCGGCCAGTCGGGCCCCTTTACCATACATGCCCCCACGCTGAACAAGAAAGCCCTCAAGAACCCCCCCATCAACATGCCCCTCGATCTGAACAAAAAGGCTGACGATGGTAAAAGCGTTCCCAACCCCTTTGTGATACCGGGCCTGAAGAAACTGAACATCCATCCCCAACTCATCGACTCCTATAACTTTGACAACTTCATCCAGGGCGATTGCAACCGCCTGGCACGGAGCGCCGGGTTGGCCGTAGGGCAGAACCCGGGAAAAACTTCTTTCAATCCCCTGCTGATATACAGCGCCAACGGGCTGGGCAAAACCCACCTGGGGCATGCCATCGGCATAGAGGTCAAGTCGCATTTTCCCGAAAAAACAGTGTTGTACGTAACAGCGGAACAGTTTACCAACCAATTCATCGACTCCATCCGCAATGGCAACCAAAACGATTTTGTGCACTTCTATCAGATGATCGACGTGCTGATCGTAGACGATATCTATTGCCTGGCCGGCAAGCCCAAGACCCAGGACGTGTTCTTTCACATTTTCAACCAGCTTCACCAAAGCGGCAAGCAGATCGTCATTACCAGCGACCAGCCTCCGGTTGAGATGAGTGGCATCGAGCCCAGGCTGCTTTCGCGATTCAAATGGGGGCTTGCGGCCGATCTGCAACTGCCCGACCTTGAAACCAGGATGGCCATATTGCAAAAAAAGATCTACAACGACGGGGTAGAAATGCCGGCCGAGGTGCTGGAGCTCATCGGCACGAAAATCACGACCAATATCCGTGAAATGGAAGGGGCCCTGATCTCCATACTGGCTCATTCGTCGATGAACAAGAAAGAGATCACCCTGGAGCTGGCGGCCAAAACCATCGAAAAATTTGTCAGGCATTCGCCCCGGGAGCTTACCGTCGATTCGATACAGCAATCCGTGAGCAAGTATTTTGACATCCCCCTTGAAAAATTGCAGTCAAAGAGCCGCAAGCGCGAGACTGTGCAGGCCAGGCAGTTTGCCATGTATTTTTCAAAGCTCTACACCAAGTCGTCGCTGGCGGCCATCGGTAGCAAATGCGGGAACAAGGACCACGCCACCGTGCTGCATGCCTGCAAGACCATCAAGAACCTGGTGGAAACCGACAAACGTTTCAAAAAATACGTAGACGACCTGAAACACCTCATCAAAATGTATTAAACACCCCTCTCTGATTGTTTTGCCCGCGAACATGGCCGTTGTTCCGGGTTTTTTTATTTACTTTGACAGCTAAAAGATTCGCTGCAATGAAGGTATTGATGGTATGCCTGGGCAATATCTGCCGCTCTCCGCTGGCCGAAGGAATATTGAAGGAAAAGCTCAGCCGCTCGGACTCCGTTCACGAGGTCGACTCTGCCGGCACTGCGGCCTATCATGTGGGCGAACCCCCTGATGGGCGCTCCCAAAAGATCGCCAAAAAATACGGCATCGATATTTCGGGACAGAGGGCACGCAGGTTCACCAGGGCCGATTTTGACCAGTTCGACCGGATCTATGCCATGGACCGGAGCAATCTGGAGGATATCCTGGCCCTGGCCAGGGACTCCCGTGACATCAGCAAGGTCGACCTGATATTGAATGCTGCCTGCCCCGGCGAAGACAGGCAGGTGCCCGATCCCTACTACGGGGGCAGCGACGGCTTCGAAAAGGTATTTCAACTGCTCAAGACCAGTTGCGAAGTAATCGCAAACGACATCGCCGGGCTGCAGCAGGCCCACAACAAAAAAGCATGAACACGGATATTCCTGGCCGCGAGCAGCTGCTCGCGGGCAGAAGCATCATCGATCTCCTCGTGCACAGGACTCCCCTGCATACCAGCCTGAGCCTGGACAGGCTGTGCGGGGCCAGGCTGTTTTTCAAGTGTGAGAATTTTCAAAAAGGGGGGGCATTCAAGTTTCGCGGGGCTACCCATGCTGTGATGACCCTTTCGGCCAAAGAAGCAGCCAGAGGGGTGGCCACCCACTCATCGGGCAACCATGCCCAGGCCCTGGCCCTGGCGGCAAGACTTCGTAGCATCAGGGCCTATATTGTGATGCCCGAAAACGCAGCAACGGTAAAGATCAGGGCGGTGGAAGCCTACGGAGGGAGAATCCGCTTCTGCAGGCCCACACTGTCTGACAGGGAGGCGACCCTGGCAGAGGTCATAGAAGAGACTGCGGCCCTGGAAATACATCCTTACAACGACTACCGCATTATTGCCGGGCAGGCTTCGGCTGCTGCCGAGCTCATGGAAGACAGCGGCCCCCTCGATTGCCTCGTGGCCCCGGTTGGCGGAGGGGGATTGCTCAGCGGAACCATATTGAGCAAAAACTGTTTTTCGCCCCAAACCCTGGTATACGGAGCTGAGCCCGAAATGGCCAACGATGCCTGGATGAGTTTCCAGCAAAAAATACTCATCCCGGTCAGCAACCCGCAAACCATTGCCGACGGGCTGCGTACCTCTTTGGGAAGCCTTACGTTCCCGATCATCCTCGAAGGCGCCGCCGGCATCCTGACCACAAGCGAGGAGGCCATTGGGAAGGCCATGCGGCTTATCTGGGAGCGCATGAAGCTGGTGGTGGAGCCCAGCGCCGCTGTGACCCTGGCAGCCGTGATGGAGCATCCGAAGGTATTTGCCGGCAAACGCACCGGGATCATCCTCTCGGGCGGCAATGCCGACCTGTCACGGCTGCCGTGGTCTTCCGGCGACATCCCGGCCAAAACCTGATCGGTGGAACGGAAGGAACGAAGGAACGAAAGGAACGACAGAACGATGGAACGAAAAAGTTGAAAAGTTGAAAAGTTGAAAAGTTGAAAAGTTGAAAAGTTGAAAAGTTGAAAAGTTGAAAAGTTGAAAAGTTGAAAAGTTGAAGAGTTG
>PWJC01000134.1 GCA_003560165.1 Bacteroidales bacterium | reverse complement strand
TCAACTCTTCAACTCTTCAACTCTTCAACTCTTCAACTCTTCAACTCTTCAACTCTTCAACTCTTCAACTCTTCAACTTTCTTCTTCCTACCTACTACCTACTACCTACTACCTACTACCTTTCACCTTCCCTATTTCACTTCATCACAAGAATCAAAGGTTTGGTTTGGTTTTTATTGTTTTAATACAGGAGGCACAAAGATAAAAATAATTCGGTCCCGGCAGCTTCTCCCGGCCGGTTTTTGCAGCCGGCGGCGCTTAAACTTTCTTTATCTTTGGCCCGTAAACATTTCTTTATGCGCACTATCTACGGGCTTTTTGTCTGGCTATACCTGGTGGCCATCCGGCTGTACGCCCCTTTTTCGGCAAAGGCCCGGCTGTGGGTCAGCGGACGCCGCCACCTGGATGCCAGGATGCGCGAAGCGGCATCTGCCGGGCAGGCTGCTCCGGACAGCCCCCCTCCGCCCACCATCTGGTTTCATTGCGCCTCGTTGGGGGAGTTTGAGCAGGGTCGGCCGGTAATGGAGCGCTTTGCCCGTGAACATCCCCGGTGGCGAAGGCTGCTTACCTTTTTTTCGCCCAGTGGCTATGAGATTAGTAAGCACTACCCCGGGGCCGACCATGTGTTCTACCTGCCGCCCGATACCCCCGCACGGGTCGCAGACTTTCTCGACATCTGGCAACCCCGGCTGGCGGTGTTCGTAAAATACGAGTTCTGGTTCAATACCCTGCGTTTGCTTTATCGCCGTGGCATCCCTGTGGTGTTTTTCTCCTCCCGCTTCAGGCTGGAGCAGTACTTTTTCCGCCCCTGGGGCAGGTGGTTCAAAAAACAACTTGCCCTGGTCAGCTGTTTTGTCGTTCAGGACGAAGCCTCCCGACAGCTGTTGCACCAACACGGGATCACCCGGGTGGTGGTGGGCGGCGACACCCGCTTCGACAGGGTGATCCGGCTAAGGGAAAACCCGGCCCCCTGCCCCGTCCTGGCCGGTTTTGCCTCGGGAGCGGCCCTGCTGGTGGCCGGCAGCACCTGGCCGGCCGACGAAAAGCTGTTGCTGCCCCTGATTCGCGACAAAAGCCCCGGGCTGAAGGCGATCATCGCCCCCCACGAAGTGGATCCCGTCCGCATCGCCAAACTGGCAGAATCGCTGGGCGAGGGGACACTGCTGTATTCTGGCCTGAAGGGCGATGTGCCCCCCGGTACCCGGGTGGTGATCGTTGACCGCATCGGTCTGTTGTCGCAGCTATACCGGTACGGGCAGCTGGCCTATATCGGGGGCGGCTTCGGCAAAGGGATCCACAACATCCTGGAGGCCGCAACCTATGGCCTTCCCGTTTTTTTCGGTCCCAATTACCACAAGTTTGCCGAAGCTGTAGAGTTGGTTGAAAAAAAGGCGGCTTTTTGCGTTACCGATGCCGAAGGTTTGCGCCGCGGGATCGAAACACTGCTGGCCGATCCCTTCCTGAGGGAACGCACTGCGAACACAGCCCGGAGATATGTGGAACAAAACGCCGGGGCCACCGGCAGGGTGATAGAAGTTTTGGAAGGCCTGATGCCCACCGGCAGCTGAATCCGGAGCGGCCGCCTGCTTTTTTTTGGGGGTTTGCTGCAATTTGTTTAATTTTCGGTTATGGTACAGATAGTAGGAAGAGATTTCCCTGTTATGAACTTTTTGCTGAAAGTGATCGTGTCGGCCTTTGCCGTGGTCATCACCTCCTATCTGATGAGGGGGGTGAGTGTGGAAAGCTTCACCACAGCCATTGTGGTAGCCTTTGTGCTGGCCGTGCTCAATGCCCTGCTCAAGCCCGTATTGATCATCCTCACCATTCCGGTCACCATCATGAGCCTGGGACTGTTTTTGCTGGTGATCAATGCCTTCATCATACAATTGGCGGCCTATGTGGTGAGGGGCTTCAATGTGGACAGCTTCTGGTGGGCCCTGTTGTTCAGCGTCATTTTGTCGGTGGTCACCTGGGTACTGGAACTTCCTGCCCGTCCGAGATATCCGCAACATCGCCGCGACCCCCGTCATCCCGATCATTATTAAGTCCTGAAAAGCCTGCTGAGGCCTTTTCCACTGTTACCCGGAAGGCCAGCCTGCTGTATACGGACCCCCAAACCGGGGGTTTGCAGATATTTTCATGCTTTCTGGCAAATTTCACGAAATCCCCTTTGTGCCAGGCAGTAGAAGATAATTTTTCCATTATTTTTAGGGCGAATTTTCGCATTAATTTTTTAGTTCACCTAAACACATACTCCATGCAACTACCGCGTTTTCTTATCCAGGCTTTCCTCGTCCTTTTTTTCCTGCCCGGCCTGCAGGCACGGCAGGAGCCAGTCGATCTGGAAATGGTCCAGAAGATCAGGCATGAGGGACTGCAAAACTCATCCATCCGCGACATCTCCTTTAACCTGACCGATGTGATCGGCCCTCGTTTGTCGGGCTCTTCGGGGCTGGCCAGGGCTTACCAGTGGACCAGCGAACAGATGGCAGAATGGGGTTTGTCGAATGTGGAAGTGGTGCCCTGGGGAGAGTTCGGACCCGGATGGGATAATGAAAAATTCTACATTGCCATGACGGCTCCCTATTATCAGCACCTGGTGGGGGTGCCCCGTGCCTGGACCCGGGGTACCGGTGGCCCGGTATCGGGTGCCCCGGTATTGGTCGATATACGCACCGATGAAGACTTTGAAAAATACAGGGGGCAGCTCGGGGGCCGCATCGTGGTGACCCCGGTTACCTCCGAACCCTCGGTTTCATTTAATCCCATGGCGCACAGGTATTCGGACGAAGACCTGGAAAGACTGTCGCAATTGCCCGAGGTCAGGTCGCCCGATTACGGCAATGTGGTCAGCGGCCCCTCCGATTGGGCAGCCCGGCGTGCCTTCAACCGCAAACTGGAGGAATTTTACCAGGAGGAGGGCGTGGCAGTCGTATTGCGGCCTTCCGGTACCTTTGGCACGGTGCGTTCGGGCGGCTCCCGCCTTGTTGGTGAACAGCAGCCGGGAGTGGCCCAGATAGACCTTACTTTTGAGCATTACGGCCGCATTGTGCGACTGCTCGAGGCAGGCATCGGGGTGGAAATAGAACTGGAAGTGCAGAACCGCTTCCTGGACCAGGATACAAAGGGATACAATGTGCTGGCCGAGATCCCCGGCACCGACCGCAGGCTAAGGGACGAAGTGGTCATGATCGGCGGCCACCTCGATTCGTGGCATGCAGGCACCGGCGCCAATGACAATGCTGCCGGGGTGGCCGGGATGATGGAGGTGATGCGCATTTTGAAGGAGATCGGGGTGGAGCCACGCCGCACCATACGCATCGGGCTGTGGGGTGCCGAAGAGCAGGGGTTGTTCGGGTCGAGGGAGTATGTGCGGGAACACTTTTACGACAGGGAAACCGGGAAAAAGCCCGCTTACGACAAGCTGTCGGCCTATTTCAATGTCGACAACGGCTCGGGCAAAATCAGGGGCATCTGGCTGATGGGCAACGACGAAGCCCGGCCCATTTTCGAAGACCTGCTGTCGCCCTTCCACGACATGGGAGCTTCCACCGTTACCCTCAGGAGCACCGGCAGCACCGACCATGTGGCATTCAACGCTGCGGGGCTGCCCGGCTTCAACATGATGCAGGACAGGATCGACTACGGCAGGGGCTACCATACCAATATGGACACATTCGAGCGCATGGAACTGGGCGATATGATGCAGGCGGCCGTGATCGTGGCCAGCATCGTTTACCATGTGGCCATGCGCGACGAACGCATTCCCCGGAAGGTGTTCACCCCCTGAAAGGGGTTAAGGAAGAAGCTTACCTGTTTTCGAGCAGTTCGCGGAACATTTTCTTGAATTGTTCCACCTTGGGCAGCACCACCATCTGGCAGTAGGCCTGATCCGGGTTTTTCTCAAAATAATCGTGGTGATACTCCTCGGCCTCATAAAAGGCCTCCAGGGGGCTAATTTCGGTAACGATGGGATTGTCCCAGATGTCCTCGCTTTCCAGGCGCTGTTTAACCATGAAGGCCTCTTCGCGCTGCCGGTGGTCGTGGTAGAAAATTACCGAGCGGTACTGTGTGCCCACATCGGCCCCCTGCCGGTTCAGGGTGGTGGGGTCGTGGGTGCGGAAAAAGATCTCCAGCAACTGCAAATACGAAACCACTTCGGGGTCGAAGGCGATCTGCACCACTTCGGCGTGGCCGGTGGTGCCGCTTACCACCTGCTCGTAAGTGGGCCGGGGAGTATGCCCTCCGGCATAGCCCGGAGTGGCCCTGTGCACCCCCCTGACCCTTGAAAAAATGGCGTCGGTGCACCAGAAGCAGCCACCTCCCAGGGTGGCCAGTGCGGTCTCTTTATGGGATTCTGTCGGCTGATCTGTCATGGCTGTGTTTTTAGCGTGGGTTTGCGGAATGAAGAAGCCGCTGAACATGCCCCAGAGGGCAATGACCGGCATCCATGTTGTTATTTTCCTGAATAAGTACATCGGTTTGTATCCTTTAGCTTGCCTGGTTTTTGGGAAAAGCCCTTCCGGGGCTATGGCTCGTTGCCTGCCATATATCCGATCAATTGGCGGTGGTCGTCTTCGGTGAGCTTGTGGACCACTCCGCTTACCTTGTTGTCGCGCATTACCTCCAGGAGTTCGCCCAGAGCCAGGTCATCAGAGGTATTTATCCCTGCTTCCTCCAGGCTGACGGGGCTGCCCAGCAGCCTGAAAAAGCTCTCCAGCTTATAGATGGTGTCGCCTGTGTGGTTGTTCCTGAACAGGGCTTCTCCCAGTTCACGTATCCTTTCGGGGATCCTCTCCTGCTGCAGCTTCAGCCAGGCAGGATAGGCCACCGAAAGGGAGGCCCCGTGGGGGATATCCCACAGCACGCTCAAGGCATGCCCGATGTCGTGCACTCCCCAGTCCTGACCTTTTTTGCCCTGTACGGTCAGTCCGTTGAGGGCAGAGGTGGCGGCAAACATGATACGGGCTCGCAGTTCGTAGTTTTTGGGGTCATTCATCAGCCGGGGTCCGTATTGCATGGCCTCGCGGATGATGCTGGTAATAAAGCGGTCTGTAAGGCTGGCTTCTCCCTCGCCGAACCAGGCCTCCAGCGAATGGGCCACCAGGTCGGCGATGCCGTAGGCGGTGTGGTCGGGGGGCACGGTGAGGGTATAGGACGGGTCAAGGAAGCTGTGCCTGGGGAACATCAGGGGATGGCCGTATCCCAGCTTCTTTTTTGTGGCGTTGTTCTGGATCACGGCAAAGGAGTTCATCTCGGTACCGGTTGCTGCCAGGGTGAGTACCGCCATCAGGGGCAGGGCCTTCAGGGGCTTCTGTCTGCCTGCGGCAAATTCCCATACCGAATGCCCGGCCGGGATGCCGGCAGCCACGAATTTGGCGGTGTCGATGGCGCTGCCCCCGCCAAGCCCCACCACCATGTCCGCACCCTGCCGCCTGCCCTCTTCGGCAGCGGCATCGGCATCTTCGACCACGGGATTGGGCCTGATCCCATCAAATTCAATGACCTCAATGCCCGCTGCCTTCAGGCTGCCGAGGGTGTCCTGATAGGAGCCATTCTTTTTCACAGAGCCTTTGCCATATACCAGCAGGGCTTTTTTCCCTGCGGCTGCCGCGGCTTTGCCCAGCCCCTGCACCACATCTTTTCCAAAATGAAGCTTT
Source organism: Bacteroidales bacterium (assembly GCA_003560165.1). Taxonomy (GTDB): domain Bacteria; phylum Bacteroidota; class Bacteroidia; order Bacteroidales; family UBA7960; genus PUPG01. The sequence goes on along the minus strand of PWJC01000134.1, from coordinate 5,473 downwards.
ACCGGATTGTAGATCACAAAATGTTCCATATTCCAATTCGGTGTTTTGAGTTTGCTGTCCTGCTTTTTAAACAAAGCTGCAGGCGTTTTGATCAAACTTTATTAAATTTACTTTCTTTTTTTACAGGAAGGTGGAAGATAGTAAGTAGTAGGTAGTAGGTAGTAGGTAGGAAGAAGAAGGTTGAAAAGTTGAAAAGTTGAAAAGTTGAAAAGCCAATATCTAACAGCCAATAGCCAATAGCCAACGGTCAACAGCCAAAATCTACCTTCCACCTTCTACCTTCTATCTTCTCCACATTTTTTCCGCGGAAATTCTAAAAACAAACATATGAAAACAAAAAAGGTCAAAGGAACCATTGGGATATTAACCGGCGGAGGCGATGTGCCGGGGTTGAACCCGGCCATTCGGGCCATCACCATCCGAGCCCTCAGAGAGGGCTACCGTGTGCTTGGCATACGCCGTGGCTGGGCAGGGCTGATGGAAGTGATCCGCGACCCGGAGGCCGATAACCACGACAACTACCGCGAACTGACCGAAGACCTGGTGAACAAGGCCGGGCGCACGGGGGGAACCTTCCTGCATACCTCGCGCACCCGCCCAAGCCATGTGCCTGCCAGACATGTGCCCCTTCACCTGAAAGACCTGTATAACGATCAGATCAACGACCTGACCCCGGAGGTGTTGAAAAACATCGACTTCCTGGGCATCGATTTCCTGATCCCCATCGGGGGCGACGACACCCTGAGTTATTCGGTGCGGATGTACCAGGAAGGGATCAAGGTGGTGGCCATCCCCAAGACCATGGACAACGATGTGCCCGGTACCGACTACTGCATCGGCTTCAGCACCTGCATTACCCGCACCATCCACATGACCAATCTGCTGCGCACCTCGGCCGGATCGCACGAACGCATCCTGGTCATGGAAGTGTTTGGCCGCTACGCCGGGTTTACGGCATTGCTGCCCACCATGGCTGGGGCGGCCAATCGCTGTGTGATCCCCGAGCACGTCTTCAGCATCGAACGCCTGTGCGAACTGCTGATCGAAGACAGGATGAACAACCCCAGCAAGTATTCGGTTGTCCTGGTATCGGAAGGGGCTACTTTCGAAGGAGTTGACATGATGTTCCAGAATACCGAAAAAGACATGTACGGCCACGCCAAACTGGGGGGCATCGGCGATGCGGTGTCGGCCCGCATCAAGGAGCTTAGCCCCGGCTTCAACCGGGGGCAGCGGGTAGAGACCATCAACCAGCATCTTGGCTACCTGGTCCGTTCGGGCGATCCCGACGCCATCGATTCCATTGTGCCCATGGCCTATGGCAACCTGGCCCTCGACTTGGTGCTCAAGGGCATCCACGGCCGGCTGGTGATCCTCAAGAACGGCCGTTACGACAACATTCCCGTCGACATCGTCACCAGCACCAAGAAACTGGTGGATGTGTCCAAACATTACAACACCGACAGGCTCAGGCCGGTATACGAGTCCTTCATCGACAAGCCCCTCTTCCTGGTGGGCTGACCTTCCGGATTGAAGAAAAAAAGCGGGCTTCGCAATGGAAGCCCGCTTTTTTTTATTGAAACTGCTCCGTCTTTATTCGACCAGTTCCTGTATCCGCTGCTGCAGCTCAGGATTTTGCTGGTATTCCATCATGATGGCCTCGTATTTTTCCAGGCTGAGGCCTTCGTCTTCGATGCTTTTGATCAGGTGCTCTTCCAGATCGTCCTGTATGGCAATGATCTCTTCGGAGATCTGTTCAAATTTCTTTTTCTCCTCTTCGGTGGCCTCTACCTGCTCCAGGGGCAACTCCTGAGTTTGCATCATGATCTCGTTGAAACGCTGAACGCTCATCTCCTGGTCTTCAATTTCGGCAATCATCCGGGCTTGTCCTTGCTGCTGCAGGGCAATGACCTGTACGATGGCATTGGCAAAGCCTTTCAGCTCCTGGTCGGTGAATCCGCGCGGGTTGGCTTTTAGGGGAGTGGCCAGTAACCCGATCAGGGCCAGGGCGATCACAGAAACGATGGTGTTTTTCTTTGAAAAATGCATAATGGTTTTTTTGGTTGACGAAAAATTCAATAAATCATTCATTGGTCAGCAAAACTATTAAAATTCCGGTTGCTGACCAAATCGATGCCCCGGGTTTAACAATGATTATGAAAGACGGAGGCTGCTTCTATTTTCTTATTTTTGTGCTATACAAACCAAGTTGTGACCGTGGCGAAAACCCCATCCAAACCCGTTGAGACACCGCTGATGAAGCAATACAACGGCATCAAGTCGAAGCATCCCGATGCCTTGCTGCTGTTCAGGGTGGGCGACTTCTACGAGACCTTTGGCGATGATGCGGTAAAGGCCGCCGGCATCCTGGGCATTGTGCTGACCCGCCGTGCCAACGGGGCCGCCTCCTACGTGGAGTTGGCCGGGTTCCCCTACCATTCGCTCGATACCTATTTGCCCAAATTGGTAAAGGCGGGGCAGCGGGTGGCCATCTGCGAGCAACTCGAAGACCCCAAAAAGGCAAAAAAGATCGTCAGGCGGGGAGTGACCGAGCTGGTAACCCCCGGCATTGCCTTCAGCGACAAAGTGTTGCAGCACAAGGAGAACAACTTTCTGGCCGCCCTGCATTTTTCCGAGGGCCTCACGGGCATCGCTTTCCTGGATGCCTCAACCGGTGAGTTCCTTGCCGAGCAGGGCCCGACCGAATTGATAGCGAAACTGTTGCAGGCGTTCAGGCCCATGGAGGTGGTGGTGCAGAAAAAGCACCGCCGCACCCTGGAAGCCAAATTCCCGGGCAAGTATTATGTAAGCACCCTCGACGATTGGGCTTTTACCCGGGAGTTTGCCGACGATCTGTTGCTGCAGCATTTCGGAACCCAGTCTTATAAGGGCTTTGGCATCGAGGAAGCGGGTGAGGGGATCATTGCCGCCGGGGCCGCCATGAAATACCTCTCCGGCACCCGCCACGACCAGATCAGCCACATCAACAAGGTATCGCGGATCGACGACAGCAGCTATGTGTGGCTCGACAAGTTCACCATCCGAAACCTGGAACTCATCGACCCCATCAACGAGGGGGCAACCACCCTGAAAGACATCATCGACCACACCCTTTCGCCCATGGGGGCCAGGCTGCTGCGCCGTTGGATTGTCCTCCCCCTGAAAGACCCCGCCCGGATCGGGGAACGTCACCAGGTAGTGGAGTATATGTCGGACAACCAGGAATTCTCGGGGCTTTTAGCCGGGTATTTGCAGGAAGTGGGCGATCTGGAGCGCCTCATATCCAGGGTGGCAGTAAAAAAGGCCGGACCCCGCGAACTCCTGCAGATCGGCAGGGCACTGTCGGTGATACCCTTGGTGGGCGAACTCTGCAGCCAGAGCCCCTGCGCTCGCCTGTCGGCTTTTGCCGCAGGACTCGACCCCTGTACCCTTATCCGGGAGCGCATCTTCACACAGCTTAGGGAAGAGCCTGCTGCTCTGATCTCCAAGGGCAATGTGATTGCCGAAGGGGTGTCGGAAGCTTTGGATGAGCTTCGCCGGATCGCCTTTTCGGGGAAAGACTATCTGGAGAAATTGCGGCAGCGTGAGATCGGGCGTACGGGGATCCCCTCGATCAAACTTTCCTACAACCAGGTATTCGGCTATTACCTTGAGGTGACCCACACCCACAAAGACAAGGTCCCTGCCGACTGGCACCGGAAACAAACCCTGACCGGAGCCGAACGCTACATCACCCCCGAGTTGAAAGAGTACGAAGAGAAGATACTGGGCGCCCAGCAACAGATACTGGAACTGGAAGAGCGTCTTTACCTGGAACTGCTGGAGGAGGTGGCCGCCTATGTGCAGCCCGTTCAGGAGAATGCCAGGATACTGGCTCGTCTCGATTGCCTTCACGGCTTTGCTTCGCTGGCCCGGAAATACAATTACGTACGCCCCTGCATCAACGACTCCCACTCGATCGACATAAGGGGGGGGAGGCATCCGGTGATCGAGCAGCAGCTGCCTCCGGGCCAGGAATATGTGGCCAACGACGTCTTTCTTGACAACGAAACCCAGCAGATCATCATGGTCACCGGCCCCAATATGTCGGGGAAATCGGCCCTGCTCAGGCAAACCGGCCTGATCGTGCTGCTGGCCCAAATGGGGAGCTTTGTGCCCGCCACGGCCGCTACCATCGGCCTTACCGACAAACTGTTCACCCGGGTGGGGGCCTCTGACAATATTTCGCTGGGCGAGTCGACCTTTATGGTGGAGATGAACGAAACGGCCAGCATCCTCAACAACATATCCGGCCGCAGCCTCCTCCTCCTCGACGAGATCGGCCGGGGAACCAGTACCTACGACGGCATCAGCATCGCCTGGGCCATAGCGGAATTCCTGCACGAACACCCCCTGTTCAGGCCCCGTACATTGTTTGCCACCCATTACCACGAACTCAACGAAATGGCGGCTTCCTTTGCCCGCATCAAAAATTACAATGTATCGGTCAGGGAGGTGCGCAACAGCGTGGTCTTTCTGCGCAAGCTGGTACCCGGTGGCAGCGAACATTCGTTCGGGATCCATGTGGCCAGGATGGCCGGCATGCCCCCCCCTGTCATCGAAAGGGCCAACAGCATACTGGCCGGACTCGAAAAATCGCACAGCCACGACGAGCTGACGGGCAAAGCGGGGAGAAAAAAAACGACGGGAACGGCAACTGGCGATATGCAATTGAGCTTCTTTCAGCTCGACGACCCGTTGCTTGAGCAGATCAAGGAAGACATTCTGGGCACCGACATCGACAACCTGACCCCGGTGGAGGCCCTGATGAAACTAAACGAAATCAAACGGCTTCTGGGGAAATAGGCCGGAGATCAGTTGCGGTAGCCCATTCGTTGAAGCACGTCATCGCTGAGGTCGTAGCGTACGTCGGTAAAGATCATTGATATTCCGCCGGCCTTGTCAAAGATGACGGCATAATTGCCCCGGGTGGCCATGGCCTGCACGGCGTCAAAGATCCTGTCCTGTATGGGTTGGAGCAACTCCTGCCTTTTCTGGAACAACTCCCCGTCCTGGCCAAAGCGCTGCATCTGAAGCTGCTTGGCTTCGCGTTCCTTTCGAATGATCTCCTCTTCGCGCTGCCGCCTCATCTCTTCGGGAAGCAGGGGGGCTTCGGCCTGGTATTCGCGGTACAGCCTGTCGATCTCGGCAAAACGGTCTTCGATCTCGGCCTGCCACTGGATCGACAGTTCCTCAATCTCCCTTTCAGCAGCCTGGTATTCGGGAATGTTGTCGAGGATGTATTCGGTATCGATGTAGGCAAAACGTTGTCCGTAGGTGGTCAGCGTCATGCTCAGCATGAGCAGAATGACCGGAATGATTTTGTTCATGTGTTTGTTATATTATATTTTAATTAAAGCCCAGGGAAGTCATAAAAGGTTTAAAAGTTTAAAAGTTTAATGGGTTTAAGATTCAACTTTTCAACTTTTCAACT
>PWJC01000110.1 GCA_003560165.1 Bacteroidales bacterium | reverse complement strand
GAGTTTAAGAGTTTAAGAGTTTAAGAGTTTAAGAGTTTAAGGGGTTAAGGGGTTTAAGGGTTGAATATCAAGTAATTAAACTTTTCAACTTTTCAACTTTTTGGTTTTTCAACTTTTCAACCTGTTGGGGTTTTCCCGGGTTTTAACTACAGCACTGCCTGCGAGAAGACGCAAAATGACCTTCCTCCTTTCCAAACAAACCAACTGCACACCGATGAAGCTACATACCAAGGACCTGGTTAAACGTTACAAAAAACGCGTTGTCGTTAACAATGTGTCGGTCGAGGTCAGCCAGGGCGAGATCGTGGGCCTGCTGGGTCCGAACGGGGCAGGAAAGACCACCACCTTCTACATGATCGTGGGCCTGATCAAACCCAATAAGGGAAAGATCTTCCTCGACGGGGAGGACATTACCTCCGAGCCCATGTACAAGCGGGCGCAGCGGGGCATTGGTTACCTGGCTCAGGAGGCCAGTGTGTTCCGCAACCTGAGCGTGGAAGACAACATCATGGCCGTACTCGAATTTTCCGGCAAGACCAAAAAGCAAATGCACGAAAAGCTGGAAAGCCTTCTGGAAGAATTCGGGCTGCAATACATCCGCAAGAGCAAGGGCATCACCCTCTCGGGCGGGGAACGCCGGCGCACCGAAATAGCCCGTTCGCTGGCAGTAGACCCCAAATTCATCCTGCTCGATGAACCCTTTGCAGGGGTGGATCCCATTGCCGTCGAAGACATCCAGTCAATTGTTTCCCAGCTCAAGGAAAGGAATATCGGGGTGCTTATCACCGACCACAACGTGCACGAGACCCTGAACATTACCGACAGGGCCTATCTGCTGTTTGAAGGTTCCATACTGAAGGCAGGCACAGCCGACGAACTGGCCGGCGACGAAGAGGTCCGCAGGGTATATCTCGGAGAGAGCTTCACGCTGAGGCGCTGATCTTGTGTATCATGGCCACCGCCAAGGCCGCTACCCCTTCTTCCCTGCCGACAAAGCCGAGCCGGTCGGTGGTGGTGGCCTTGACCGAAACGGCCTCAGCGGGCAATTGCAATACCCGGCAAAGGACCTGCCGCATTTGCGGGATGTAGGGAGAGATTCTGGGCGACTGCAGGCACAGGCTCAGGTCGATATTGCCAATGGCATAGCCTTCCTGCCCCAGCAGCACCCTGACCCGTTCCAGCAGCACCATGGAGTCGGCACCGCAATAAGCCGGATCCGTATCGGGGAAATGCTGTCCGATATCGCCCAATGCCGCAGCGCCCAGGAGGGCATCCATCGTGGCGTGGGCGGCCACGTCAGCATCTGAATGGCCCTCAGGCCCACTGTGATGGGGAATGGTGGTTCCACAAAGGATCAGGGGCCGGCCAGGCCGCAATGCATGCACGTCGTATCCGATGCCCACCCGCATGATCAGGGTGTGCGCTGCTCGGCCCTGAGGGCGGCGAAATCGAAGGAAAGGGAAAAACGAAGGACGTTTTCAAGGGGGCTGCGCTGCGCCAGGGGCACAACATAGGAGAAGTCGAGGCCAAACACATTGTATTTCAGGCCCACCCCGAGGGTGAAATATTTTCTGTTGCCCTTGGATTCGTGCTCGTGGAAATAGCCGGCACGCAAGGCGAACTGCCGGTCGTACCAATACTCCACCCCGGTCGAAATGGTGATCTCGTTGAGCTCTTCCCTGAAACCTCCCGGGGCGTCGGTGAACGACCCGAGCATGCCCGCCACCACCGAGCGGTCGGGCCTCTCCCCTCTTTCGATCACGTATTCACCGTCGTCGCCAGTGATCACCCCTCCGGAATCATCGCGTGCATAGATGGGGGGGGTAGGCACGAGCAATTTGTTGAAATCCACCATCAGCGAAAGCTGGTTGAACTCATCCAGGTCGAAGGTGAGGGAAGGGCCGATGCGCAGATTGATGGGGATGAACTCCGCATTGACTTCGTCGGTATAGGAGATCTTGTTGCCCATATTGGAGATATTGAGGCCGGCGGCAAAGGTGGCAGGGGTGTTGTCCCAGGCCAGTTCGCGCTGATAGTATACGGCCACATCGGCAGCCAGTGCCACCCCGGCCTGGGTTTCCATGCCCCCGGCTCTCTGTCCCTGGGTAAGGTCTGAATAGATGAAACGGGCGGCAATGGCCCCGGAAAGATTCTCGCTGAGCATTCGGGCATAGGCCGCATCGAAGGAGAACTCATTGGGTTTTACAGGAAACAGGAAATTGCCCACCTCGTCGGTAAAGTTGATCTCCCCAAGGGTAAAATACGTCATGGAAAAGGCAATGACCTGCAGATCGTCGAGCCGGCGAAACCCGCTCAGATAAGAAAGGTTGATATCGGGCACCAGCGAACGCAGCCAGGGAGTGTAATTGAGCGCAAAGCCCATATCCTGGTCAATAAAGGCGTATTTGGCAGGGTTCCACCGCATGGAGTTGACATCGGGCGAGGAAGAAACCCCGGCATCACCAAGGGCTCCGGCCCGGGCATCGGGCGAGATCATCAGAAAGGGAACGGCAGTGGTGATGGTATTCACCCTTTCCTGCCCCAGAAGATCCCCAATTTCCTGACCTGTGCTTCTGAAAGGGAAAACGAACAATAGGGCGGCAGCCAATACCGCCGGAATAGTACACTTCATCTATCCTGATTTTTTTTTGTTACTGAAAACCGCAAATATAACGCTTTTAGCAAAGCCATATTGTTGGTTTCATGTGTTTATGCTTTTTTTGTCCAGAGAAAATACAGATCAAAAAGTCACAGTACAGAAATTAGAAAGTAGAAAGTAGAAAGTAGAAAG
>PWJC01000130.1 GCA_003560165.1 Bacteroidales bacterium | reverse complement strand
TCTTCAAAAAATAAAAATACTTGAACCCATGAAAACAACAGCCAAACGTTTACTGACGTTTTTTACGCTGATCATGGCAGTCAGCTGGCTCTGGAGTTGCCAGGAGCTTTACCATCCCGAACTTGAAGCAGACCGCCAATACCTGGTAGTCGAGGGCGCGATCACCACCGATCCCGGCCCCCATGTGATCAAACTGGGGTATGCATCGATATACGGTGGGCCCCGGCATCGCCGCCCGGTGAAGGAGGCCAGCCTTTACCTGACCAACAGCCAGGGAGAGTCGTTCCACCTGCGGGGCCCGGAATTACACGGACAATACGGGAACTACCTCACTCCTTATGGATTCAGGGGCGAGGTAGGGGAAACCTATGTGCTGCACATCGAAACCACCGATGGCACGAAATACGAATCCGATCCCCAAACCATCAGGGATTTTGTAAAGCCGGTGCAATTGGAAGCGGTCATTGGCCGGGATATCCAATATTTTCTATCCCAGGTGTCCGACCGGGTTTTCCAACGGGAGATCGACGGAACACATTTTTACATAGAGACCGGCACCGGCAATCCGGACCAAACCAAATTCCGTTTCAACACCAGGCTGTACCTGCAATATACCTATAGCGAAGGCATCGCATTCCCTGTTATGTATTATTGCTGGGAAAACAGGGAGATCACCAATATGTTGAAGCGGGAGGTTTCCCATCCCGAAACCATCCGCCTCCGCACCGCTTTCATCCCGCGCTACGGCCACCAGATGCATCATTTCAACTTTCCGAAAAGGGAATACGACTCCAACCGGGTGATAACCCTCGAAGTTTTCGCCCTGAACGACGAAGCCTATGAGTTTTACCTGGAAAAGCACAATCAGCTGCACGACACCGGGAAGATATTCGATCCCATCGCCGCACAGATCCCCGGCAACATCAGGGCAGTGAACCGGGAGGGCGAACAGGTGTTCGGCTTTTTCGAAGCCTCGTCGGTACACACCGAAGCCTACCGGGTCATCATCAATTTTGTGGAGGGTACGGTCAAGATGCTTCCCCAAGATGCCGGAACAGATATCCCGGTTTCGGGATGTTACCGCGAAGAACACCCACCTTTTTGGGCCGGAGGCATGTAGGCGCACAGAGCACACATAAAAAAACATCAAACCAAATACCTTATCTGCTAACAACTTATGACCAGGCATCCGATCCGATTCATCTTTCTGGCCTTGCTGCTGCTTGTGCCGGGTTTGCAAAAAGCCAGCGCCCAGGTAATTCCCGAAGATCCCAACACCAAAGAGCGGCTGCTGTTACACACCGACCGCGACCTGATGGTTGCCGGGGAATATCTGTTTTTCAGCGCCTACCTGTTCAACGATTCCCAGGACTACAACCGGCAGAGCCGTTTCGCCTATGTAGCCCTGCGCAATGCTTCCGGGACCCTTGAGCGGGTAACCCTCAACCTGGAGAAGGGGGAGGGGCATGGAGCCATCTACATCCACGACACCCTCTCCACCGGAGTGTATGAGTTGGTGGGTTTTACCAACTGGATGCGCAACCAGGGAGAAGAGAGCTATTTCCGTATACCCATTGTGGTGGTGAACCGCTTCGACGAAACCCTGGAAGCGATTGCCCGCCTCTCGCCGGAAAGCCCGGCCGATGAAGCAGGGCCCCTGCCCAACGCCGAAGACACCAGCAAAGAAGGGCTTGTTCTTCATGCCGGACCCTCCCGGCTTGGTCGCCGCAGCAGAGGCAGTTTTCAGCTACAACTCCCTGGCACGGGCAGCGGACATGCCCGGGTGTCGGTGTCCATTGCCCCGGTCGCTTCGCAACTGGTCCGGGGAGAAAGCTGGCATCAGCCCAAAGCCTTTTCGCAGACCCCAACCAGGACCGCCAGCCCCTACTACATGGAAACCGAAGGTATGATGCTCAGCGGGCAGCTGATCGAAAAGGGGAGCAGACAGGGCTTACCCGGCGCCAGGGTGGTGCTGAACACCCCCGATACCCTGGTCAACTTTGTTTATGCGGAAACCGATCAGCAGGGCTTCTTCCATTTCCTTCTCAATGATTATTATTATCACCGCGAATTGTTCCTCTCTCCCGGGCCCGATTGGGACGGGCAGGAGCTGAGCATCCTCATTGATGACAAATACCTGTTCAGCCACCCCCTCCGGCTTCCGTCGCTGAACGGCATGCAGGAGATCACCGATTACATCAGAAGCAGCCAGGACATTCTCCGGGTCAAGAAAGTATACGGCCTTACCGGGTACCGGAATCTCGAACAAAAGCTGGTAAACGGAGGCACTCCTCCCCTGCTCTATGGCCGTGCGAATACGATACTCTACACCGACCATTACGTTCCACTGGACGATGTGTGGGAGATCGCCCGCGAACTGGCAGGGGCATGGCGCATTCGCCGCTCGGGCAGCCAAATCACCCATTCGCTGATAGGCAGTACCACCCGGCAGCTGTTGCCCGGCTCTCCGGTATTCTTTGTTGACGGCATAATGGCACGGGACATCGGGCACTATATGGGGCTTTCTTCGCCCCAACTTTACAAAATAGAGATCCATAACCTGAAATGGATGCACGGCAACGTGCTTTTCCCGGGCATTATCGGGATCTTCAGCAAGGATCCGGAAATCAACCTGGCAAACCTGAACAGCATCTACACCCGCACCAGCATCTCCCCGCCCATCCGCGAGGTGGAATTTGACAGCTCAACAACCGCCACAGCCAGCCTCTCCCATGCAAACCCTGATCTGAGGCAGCTGCTGCTGTGGAAACCGGAGATTCTGCTAAAAAAGGGGAAGATAGAAGAGGTGGTCTTCCATACCGGCGAGCTTGGCGGGGAATACCTGATTACGGTAAGGGGAATGACCTCTTGCGGCAAGCCGGTTTTTGCAAGGGAAAGGATTTATGTTCAATAGCCCAACAAAAAAAATGATGCGATTTATCTTGATAATGGCCTTTGCGGCAATTCCGGCCGCCTTATGCGGACAGTCGTGGAACGGCCAGGAACGTTCACCCGATTTCGGGCCACAGCTCTCGGGAGAAGTGTTCAATTTCCAGCTCATTGCCCGTGGCAGCCAATACCATTATGCCGATTGGCTCCGTGGCGATGTATTGCTTTATTCGGGGCAGGTGTCAACCAACCATCAGCTTCGCTACAACGGCTACCGGGATGCGGTGGTCTGGCTGCATCCCGAGTCCATGCAGGAGATCCGCCTCGACATTAGGCTGGTGCAGGGCTTTACTCTTTACGGGCCCCGGCAGGACACCATGGTGTATGAACGCATCCGCACCTCCGATGGCCACTTTTTTGCCGAACGCCTGCATAAGGGCAAACACAATTTGTTTGTGTACCGCAAGGTGGAACAGACCGGTGAGGTGATCGAACGCGCGGGCAATGCCCTTCATGCCAGGGCCATACTGGAAGCAAGGCCGGCTTATTACCTTATCGACAGACAGGGGAATGACCACAGGCTCCGGCGCATTAACAGGAGGTCGCTTCTGGGGGCTTTTCCCGAACAAAGGCGGGAACTAAGGCAACTGCTGCGAAGCCATCGTGCAAGCATTGGCAATGAGGCACAGCTGGTAAGGGCAGTTTCGCTAATCGACGACTGGATGAAGCAGCAGGGCTTGTAAAGCCGGGCCCGGGCCGCCTATTTCGACAAACTGATCCGGGCATCCACGGCCACGATCATTTCCCCCTTCCCCAGGAGGGGGTTCAAGTCCATCTCGTCAATTTCAGGGGCAGCTTCCACCAGGGCCGACAACCTCACCAGCACTTCGGCAAATTTTTGGGTGTCGATGCCTTTCTGTCCCCTGACCCCCTCAAGGATCTTCCTGCCCTTCAAACTGCCGATCATCTCAAGGGCTTCCTCCATGGTGAGGGGTGAAAGACGGCTGGCCACATCCTTGAGCACCTCTATGAAAATACCGCCCATGCCGCACATGAGCAGGTGACCGAAATTGTCTTCCCTTTTGGCACCGGCAAACAGCTCGGCACCCTCCAGCATGGGCTGTATCAGTATGCCATGGGTATCCCTGATGCGCATCATCCGCTCGAACTCCCTGCCTGCCTGGGCTGCATCTTTCACACCGAGCACCACCCCTCCCACATCGGATTTGTGCACGGGGCCGACCACCTTCATGGCCACTGGAAAACCCAGCCTGCCGGCGGCCTCAACGGCCTCTTCCCTGCTTCCGGCAACCGCCTCGCGGACCCGGAGAATGCCGGCGGCGTCGAGCAACTCACCCACCACATCGGGAGGCAGGTAGCCATCACCGGCGGCCTCAACTGCCCGGCGTATGCGTTCGCGTTCTACCGGCAGCGAATCGAAATCGCCGGCCACCGGCGGCAGGGTGTAGTACACCCTCGACAGCGCACCGGCCATGACCACTTCGTCAGGAAAGAACACATGGCCCTTCGCGGCAAATGCGGCCACCTCCTCACGGGCGGTGAGCACGCTCGGCAAAACAGGGAAAATGGGCTTGCGGCAGTTGCGCATTTTCTGATCGAGCACATCGTAGACGTCGAACACCGGAAAAAGCCCGGGGGTGCCAAAGATCACCACCATGCCGTCGACCTCGTGAAAGTGGTTGTCGGCATAATCGAGGATAAGCCCGAGTTGTTCGGCCGTGCCTGTGGCCAAAAAGTCGATGGGATTGGCCACCGAAGAGCCGGGGAAAAGCCTGGTCAGCAATTCGCGGCTGGCCGGCGAATCGATATGGGGCACCTCCATTCCCTGCCTGCTCAGGGCATCGGTCAACATCACGGCCGGACCGCCGGCATGGGTGATCACCGCCAGCTTCCTGCCCTGCAAGGGAGGAAGCATATATACCGAGGCCACGGCAACAAGGTCTTCGCGGCCAAAGCAACGCAAGATGCCCGCCTTGCGGAAAAGGGCATCGACAGCCGCATCGGAGCTGGCCAGGGCGCCGGTGTGGGAAGAAGCAGCCCGGCTGCCGGCTTCGGTACTCCCGGCTTTGACTGCCGCAATGCGGCACCCCTTCCTGATCAGGGAGGCGGCGTGATGCATCAGCATCTGGGGTTTGGAAATGTCTTCGATGTACAACAGCTTGACCCTTGCGCTGTACTCCGGGTCGAAGGTTTCGTCCATGTATTTGAGTACTTCTTCCACCCCCGTCTGGGCACTGTTGCCCACCGAGAACACATTGGCGAAGGTAAGACCGTTGGGAATGCCCGCCTCCATAATGAAACAGGCCGTGGCACCCGAACCCGAAACAAAGTCACAGCCGCCGGGATGGAGCTTGGGAATGGGGTAGGTGAACACGCTGTGGTGGTTGGGCGTCAGCACCCCGATGCAGTTGGGGCCGATCAATGCCCCTCCAACGCTATCGACCACCTCAACCAGGCGTTTCTCCAGGGTGGCACCGGCCTCGCTCTCTTCGGAGAATCCGGCCGACAATACAATAAAGGCCCTGGTGTTCTTTTGCCGGGCAAGCACCTCTACGGTATCGGGCACAAAATGGGCAGCAATGGCGATCACGGCCAGGTCCACTTCAGGCAGATCGGCCACATCGAAATAGCTTTTGATCCCCTGGACCCGGGTTTCTTTCAGGTTGGTCACGTACAGATCGCCGGCAAAATTGCCATCGATCAGGTTTTTCAACACCTTGCCTCCTGGTTTGGCTGTGTCGTTCGAGCCCCCGACAACCACAATACTGCGGGGGTTGATCAACTGCTCATTTATCATCTTACGTTCGGCTTAGGTTCATGTATACACTACAACCACTGCACGGGGCAACCCAATGCCGGGTGCAGGCAGTAAGCCCGTGGGGCTGGGCTCCCGGACAGAGCAGGCTGGTTTCGAAATTAGGAATAATTCACGACATATTGGCCCGGACAGGGGAAAAAAACTCTAAATTAGCCTGCGGAAACAACACTAGGGTCTATGCGGATAAAAGAACGCTTCGACTTCGTGATCAACTACTTTGCCACCCACCAGCCGGTGGCAGAAACCGAATTGCATTACCGCAACCCTTACCAGCTCCTGGTGGCAGTGATTCTTTCGGCACAATGCACCGACAAACGGGTCAACCAGATCACCCCCGCTTTTTTTGAACGCTTCCCCGGGCCCGAGAGCCTGGCGGTGGCTTCGCAGGATGAGGTAAGCTCCTATATCAAAAGCTGCACCTACCCCAACAGCAAAAGCCGGAACCTGATCGGTATGGCCGCAAAGCTGAGCAGCGACTTTGACGGGAAGGTACCCGACGAGGTCGGGCAGCTGATGACGCTCCCCGGGGTCGGTCGCAAGACGGCCAATGTGATTGCCTCTGTGGTCTACAATAAACCGGCCCTGGCGGTTGACACCCATGTGTTCAGGGTAGCCGGGCGGATCGGGTTGACCACCGGGGCAAAAACCCCCCTTGACGCCGAAAGGCAGTTGCTGAAATACATCCCCGGACACCAGGTGGCCATTGCCCATCACTGGCTTATCTTGCATGGCAGGTATATCTGCCGGGCCCGCAAGCCCGACTGCCCATCCTGCCCCCTGACCCCCGCATGCAAATACTATCAGAGAGAAAGAAAGAAAGGGGACAGCCAGGCGGCGAACAAAAGTGCCGGATGAGCTGTTTGCATGGTGGAACCCATAACAGACAAGCCATGACACATCTTAAACCCGGGGACAAAGCCCCCGATTTCCAGGGAAAGGACCAGGACGGAAAACACATTTCCCTGAACGATTACAAAGGCCATAAACTGGTCATCTACTTCTACCCCAAAGACAACACACCAGGGTGCACCGCCCAGGCGTGCAACCTTCGCGACAATTACGACCTGCTTCTCCAAAACGGATATAAGGTGTTGGGGGTGAGCGCAGACAGCGAAAATTCCCACCGGAAATTCATCGAAAAACACAAACTGCCTTTCCCCCTCATTGCCGATACAGACAAGGAAATACTGAAAGCATACGGGGTCTGGGGACCCAAAAAATTTATGGGCAGGGAGTTCCCCGGCATTCACCGTACCACCTTTGTGATCGGCGAAGACAGCCGCATTGCCGAAGTGATCGATCAGGTGAAAACCAAAGACCACACATCCCAGATTGTGGGCGATTGCGGATAAGTGCTATATTTGCTGGCAAAGGAATTTTGTTACACATCTAAACCAGCACAATATGAGCGCGACACTGAAGCAGTTGCAACCCGCATCCCTGTGGGGCTATTTTCATGACATCTGCCAGATCCCCCATCCTTCGAAAAAGGAGGAGGCCATTATTGCCTATGTAAAAAGCGTGGGCGAGAAACTCGGCCTGGAAACCGTGGTCGACCACGTGGGCAATGTGGTGATCCGGAAGCCCGCCACACCTGGCATGGAAGACCGCAAGACCATCATCCTCCAGGGGCACCTCGACATGGTTCCCCAGAAAAACAGCGATACCGGACACGATTTCGAAAAAGACCCCATTGAGGCCTATGTAGAGGGCGACTGGGTCAAGGCCAGGGGTACCACCCTGGGTGCCGACAATGGCATCGGGGCGGCGGCTGCCCTGGCGGTATTATCGGCCACCGACCTGGAGCACGGGCCCATCGAATGTTTGTTCACCGTTGATGAAGAGACCGGGATGACAGGGGCCTTTGCCCTGAAGCCCGGGCTTTTGAAGGGGGATATTTTGATCAATCTCGACTCGGAAGACGAGGGGGAACTGTACATCGGATGTGCAGGGGGGATCGACACCAATGCCTTTTTCCCATACCGCGAAGAGGCCGTGCCAGAGGGCCATGTGGCCTATTCTGTGGAGGTCAAAGGCCTGAAGGGAGGACATTCGGGCCTGGACATCAAACTGGGCAGGGGCAATGCGATCAAGGTGCTGAACCGTTTGTTGTGGCAGGCCCACCGTGAGGCAGGCCTGCTGCTTGCGGAAGTAGATGGAGGAAGTCTCCGAAACGCCATCCCGAGGGAAGCCACTGCCCTGGTAACCCTGCCTGAGGGCGAAGCGGAAAGATTTAAGCAACAGGCCGCCGATCTGCAGCAGAAAGTGGCCAATGAACTGAGCGCTGCCGATCCCGGTGTCCGCATCAATGTGGCTTCCGCCGGCAAACCATCGGGGGTGATGGGAAAGGACGCTTCTTACCGGCTGCTCAACGCCATATACGGCTGTCCGAACGGCCCCATGCGCTTTATCGACGAAATGCCCGATGTGGTTGAAACCAGCACCAATCTGGCTGTACTGAAGTCGGATGGCGGGATCGTGGAAGCGGCCACCCTGCAGCGAAGCTCGGTGGATTCGGCCAAACACGACCTGGGCAATATGATACGCTCGGTATTCGAAATGGCCGGGGCCAGAGTGGAACAGGGCGGGGAGTATCCCGGCTGGAAACCCGATGTCGATTCCCCCATACTGAAAACCATGAAGGAGGTGTACGAAAGGATGCACGGCAGGGTGCCTGCTCAGAAAGTGATCCACGCCGGCCTTGAGTGCGGCCTGCTCGGAGGGGTGTACCCCCATCTCGACATGATCTCCTTTGGCCCGACCATCCGCAACCCCCATTCACCCGACGAGATGGTCAATATCAGGACTGTGCAGCTGTTCTGGGACTTCCTGGTCGAAACCCTGAAGGCCGCCCCGGCAAAATAACAAACGGGTAAATAAGCCCTGGCTGTAGCAGATATTTAACTGTAACTATTTGTATTTGGACCGGATTTTTTGTAATTTTCTTGTTCATTCAACTAAAACCCATTTACAATGAACACAGAAAGAGAGCATCAGCATGAGCAAAACAACGGCAATCGAAAAAACAAACTGGTGCCCTGGCTGATTGTCCTGGCGGTATTGTTGCTGTTGTCCATCATTGGCAACATCATCTACATGACCCGCTCCGGCAGGCTGGCCAGCGAAAAGGAAGTCGTGGAAACCGAAAGGGATATGCTTCAGGAGGAGAACCAGCAACTCCGGAACCGCATCATCACCCAGGACGCCATCATCGTTGAGCTGAACGAGCAGATCGAAGAGATGATCGAGATCCACGGCGAGACCGTGGCAGATTTGGAGCGCCGCATAGCCAACCTCCACCGTCAGCTGACGGCCAGGGCCAGGGAACTGGAAGAGCTGGAAGAAACCAACGATACCCTGCGTGATCAACTGACCGAACTGCAGTCGGGGTATGAAGAGTTGCAGGAGGAAAAGGAGGCTGTGGAGCAGGAAAGAGACCGGCTGGCCACCGAGCTTCAGCAGTTGACCGAGCAGGCCGAAGCAGCCGACCGCTTAAGGGCATACAATATATGCACCCTTACCCGTTGGGACCGCTGGCTTTGCCCCGATCGCTATAACGTAGACAGGGCCAGACGGGTAGATCATACCTATGTCAATTTTGAGGTGGATGGCACCCTGTTTACCCGAGCCGGGGAACGATTCGTCCATCTGCTTATGCTCGATCCTGACGGCAACCTGATGTATGCCTCCGACGAGCAGTTCACCATCGAAGAAACCGGCGAACAAAGTCCGTATACCAAAATGCGGCGCATCGACTACACCAACGAACCCGTCAAACTGGATTTCAACATCGTCCATCCCGAGCGCCTCGATGCCGGCACATACGAACTGAGGGTTTATGTAAACGGGGAACACTTGCGCAGCAAACAAATGGAACTGGAATAGCAGGCGAAATAAAGTTTTTTTCGGGGGGTTTGTCAGCAAAAAGATTTTTTCTATCTTTGCAGTCCCTAAATAAACAGCCGGGAAGGCAACTACGTACAGAAAAAGCTCAGCGGAAATGAAAAGGACATACCAACCCTAGGTCAGAAGAAGAAAGAACAAGCATGGCTTTCGCAAAAGGTCGGCCACCAAGAACGGACAAAAAATACTGGCCGCCAGAAGGTCCAAAGGAAGGCAAAGACTGAGCGTTTCTTCCGAAAAAGTACGGAAATAAGCCAGTACAGCATACAGGACTCAATAAATCGAAAAAGAGGCCGGTCCAATGAGTGGGACCGGCCTCTTTTTTTTTTATCTTGGCAGGGTGTCTAACCAACCAATTTTTCCGACCATGATCCGACTCCTGCGCAGCCTCCTTCTGATCACCGCCCTGGGCCTGTGGGCCTGCACCACCACCTATCACGACAAGGCCGAAGAGGTATTCCAGGAAGGCAGGAAGCACATCCTGCTGATGCACCCCACGGTACAAAACCTGGAGCGTTTCCTCTACCTTACCGGCGAAGGCATTTTTCCCCTCCCCGACGATTACCGCGTGGTGGGTGTCTATCACCAGAATGCCACCTACGACTACGGGCGGTCTGCCAGGTATATCCTGAACGAGGAACTGGGCGACATGGCCCTGTTTGCCATCGACGCCCCCCTGAACGAGCACAACATCTATGGCAGGAATGCGGGTACTGACATTTTCCAAGAGTTGTTCGAACGCTCCGAAGGGGCCTTTTTCCTCGGCGGGCCCGACATCCCCCCGGCCACCTATGGGGAAGAATTCAACCTGCTCACCGTGGTTACCGACCCCCACCGGCATTACCTGGAACTTTCCTTTTTATACCATTTGCTGGGAGGCAGCCAGGATCCCGGCTACCTCCCCCTGCTGAAAAGCAAACCAGATTATGTCATTCTGGGCATCTGCCTGGGCATGCAGACCATGAACGTGGCCGCCGGGGGCAGCCTCTACCAGGACATCCCCACCCAGGTCTACGAGGTGCACACGGTGGAGGAGGTGGTCGCCATGGAGCCCGACAAGCAGCACCGTAATTATTACACTTATTACCGGATCGACCCCGAGGTATCAACCCCGACCTTCCACCGCATCCACACCATATCCGGCAGCCACATGGCCCTGGCGGCCGGTGAGGCCAATCCCTCACCTTATGTGCTGAGCTCACATCACCAAGCTGTTAAGGAATTCGGGCAAGGGTACCGGGCCACGGCCTGGTCGGCCGACGGACAGGTGGTCGAGGCCATGGAACATGAGAACTATCCCCATGTGGTGGGCATACAGTTCCATCCCGAAGTGCCCTACCTCTACGACCCCGATCACAAGATCCTGTTCCGCCCCGGGCACGAAGCCACCGACTCCTTCCTCGACCTCTATCCCGGCGAACTGGGAGAGGATTTTCACCGGAATTTCTGGGTGCATGTGGCGGGGATGTTTCCGTAGGAAGAGTTAGTAGGTAGTAGGTAGTAGGTAGTAGGTAGTAGGTAGTAGGTAGTAGGTAGTAGGTAGTAGGTAGTAGGTAGTAGGTAGTAGGTAGTAGGTAGTAGGTAGT
>PWJC01000123.1 GCA_003560165.1 Bacteroidales bacterium | reverse complement strand
TCTACCGGCAACGAAATGATCCCCATCGAAAGAACCCTGGACGCTTTGACGGCCGATGACCAGGGGCGGCTGGCATATATCGAGGAGGTAATGTTCAAAGAGGAGTATCATGGGACCAATTTTTCCACAGGTACCAATTACGACATCTACGATCCTACAGGCGAAGGGATATTCAGAACCCATTTTTTTCAGGCCGACTATATCAACACCCCGGTTCCGACCACTGCCCGGCACATTACGGCCATTGTTCATATGTATGGTGAAGATATCCAGATCACGGCCCGCTCGCTGGAAGATTTTCAGGCTACCGAGGCCTACACCTTGACCTTCGAGGTTGTGGATGAGGCCGGAGAAGCCATCGACGACGCCGTGCTGACCTTTGCCGGCGAAGAGAACGCCGCAGGCGATTACGTGGTGGAAGAGGTTTTTGCCGGTGTGTATGAATGGGAGTTGTCCAGGGAAGGGTTCCGGACGGCTTCCGGACAGCTGGCCGTTGAAGAGGATCTTGTGTTCGAGGTGATGCTGATCGCGGTGGATCCGCACCTGGTCACCGAATTGCCCTGGATTGAGGCCTTCGACGACGAGGAATTCCCCCCGGTGGGCTGGAACCATTACCAGCTGGGCGAATACGGCGCCTGGGAGTGGGATGCCGCTGCAGCCCACCACCACTTTACTCTCGACGGCGAAGCCGACAACTGGCTGGTGAGCCCGGCCATTCAGCTGCCCGCAGACGAGGTGATGCTGCTGACCTTTATGGAACGGAACCAATTTATGGGCTCATACGGCTATAGTGGGGTCTGGGTTTCTGACGGCAGCGGGCTGCCCCAAAACGAGCATTTTGTCGAATTGCATGAATCCGACCAGTCGGCGGGCGAACTGACCGAAAGGTTGGTAACCCTGGCCGATTATGCCGGTCAGATCGTATACCTTGCCTTTGTTTACCAGGGAGAGGATGCCCACCGCTGGTGGGTAGACGATGTGAGCGTAGAGCCCGCTCCCGATGTATTCGAAGTTCCCGACATCGCTACCCTGGTCGGGGAAGGCCGGATGGACGGAACCATCTACCGCATTACCGGAGAGGTCATCGTCACCCATTTACAAACGGCCTACAGGGGGCAGTTCTATGTTCAGGATCAAAGCGGCGCCATCCTGATCGATGACGCCGCAGGCGTGGTCGAAACAGCCCTGGAGATCTACGATGGGATCAGCGGATTTACGGGAGTCTTCACCGAGTTTCAGAACATGTTCCAGATCGTACCTGCCGAGGACCCGGGCGAGCCCAGCTCGACCGGCAACACCGTTGATCCCATGGAGGTCAGCCTCAGTGAGCTGACCAAAGACATTCAGGGGATGCTGGTAGTGGTCAGGAATGTATCCTTTGACGAGGACAACCCAGACACCTTCACCCACAACGAGTCGTACACTATTTTTGACGATACTGCCGAAGGGGTGATCCGGACACCAAACTCACCAGGTTTGCTGGATTATTTCGGGACAGACGTTCCCGATACCCCAAAAGACCTTACCGGCGTGCTCCATCAACGACTCGAAGTGACCAGGCTGCAGCCAAGGTCGCTGGATGATTTTGCCGATCCGGTGGGTGTGGGGGTAGCTGTTGCTGACCCTGATGTCTTCAGGATCTATCCGAACCCGGCCCGTGACTTGCTTTATGTGGAAAGCCACGACCAGGAGATCGGGCAGGTCCGTATTATCAACCTGAGCGGACAGGTGATCCAGACCCACGAAGCCGTTGGTCATCAGCTGAGTCTGGATGTATCGGACCTGCGAAGCGGGATCTACCTGATCCAGATCATTGCCGGAGAGAACGTGTCTGCGCACAGAATTCAGATCCACAACTAAGGATTACCATGTCAAATCAATCTAATTATCCAGGGATCCATAAATCAATCTTCAATGAAACAATTGCTTTATTTCCTCAAATTATCGCTCATTGCCGCCGTGCTGCTGTCGATGGGGCAGGCACTGACGGCTTCAGTCATTAGCGGGCGGGTAACCGACACTGAAGGAGAAACCCTGCCTTCGGCCCTTATTGAGGCCATTAATATGGACACAGGAAGGTCGTTCGGCACCACCACCAGCCTCGATGGCAGCTTCGAGCTGAGAGTGGATCCCGGGGTGTATTCCGTTACGGTGTCCTACCTTGGTTTTCTGGACAGGACCATCACTGTGGATGCGGAAAGGGACCACAACATGGGTACCATCCAGCTTGAAATGAGTACCATTGGCCTGCAGGAAGTGATGGTGGTGTCGTCCTTTGCCCGCGACCGGCAGACACCGGTGGCCGTATCCAACATATCGGCTGAGATCATCACCGAGCGCCTGGGCACCCAGGAATTTCCAGAGATCCTCAAACTCACCCCCAGCGTGTATGCCACAAAGGACGGCGGAGGCTACGGAGATTCGCGGATCAACCTCCGTGGCTTCGACTCCAACAACATCGGTGTACTGATCAACGGGGTGCCGGTCAACGACATGGAAAACGGGCGGGTTTACTGGTCGAACTGGGCCGGGCTGTCGGATGTGACCAGTGCCATGCAGGTGCAACGCGGCCTTGGTGCCTCACGGCTGGCAATCAGTTCGGTGGGTGGCACCATCAACATCCTTACCCGCTCAACCGACGCACAGCGAAGGGGTGTTGCCTCCACGGCCATTGGCAGCGACGGGTACAGCAAGCAGTCACTGACACTGAGTACCGGCTTGCTCGACAACGGCTGGGCAGCCACCGTATCGGGCAGCCGCAATGTGGGCAACAGGTATGTCAGGGGGCTCGACTACGAGGGTTGGTCGTATTTTCTGAATGTTTCCAACCAACTGGCCCGCAACCACACCGTCTCACTCACTGCCTTCGGGGCTCCCCAGCACCACAACCAGCGCTGGCCGAGGCAGCTGGTGCAGACCTATCGGGAGCACAGGGATTACAGGCGGTATAACCCGGCCATTGGCTTCAAGGACGGAGAGCTGTACACCGGGTCCTTTAACTTTTACCACAAACCCCAGATCTCTTTGAACCATTACTGGTCGATCGATCCCGAAACCACCCTGTCTACCTCAGCCTATGTGTCAATCTCCTCAGGGGGGGGGCGAAGGATAGCCGGGAACAATGCCAACTGGCTGAGGTACAACAGTACCGACGGAAGGCCTTTCGAGATGACCAGGCTTACCCCCAGCGGGTACCTCGACTTTGATGCCGTGATGGCCGAAAACCGGGTATCGGAAACGGGTTCGCAGGCCATTGTGGCCAACGCCGTGAACGAACACGACTGGTTCGGAATGCTTTCTACCCTTACCAAGGATATCGACAACTTCCAGCTCACCGGCGGCCTTGACCTGCGCTACTACCGGGGTTATCACCACCAGGAGATCGAAGACCTGCTGGGTGGCGAATACTACCTCGATATCACTGCAGGCGGCAATTCCCGGAACATTAACAGGGCGCCCAACACCCTGCTGAGGGAGGGTAATAAGATTACCTATCACGATCTCGGAGAAGTGCGGTGGGCAGGGCTGTTTACCCAGGCCGAATACGTGACCGACGACTATTCGGCCTTTGTGTCGGCCACTGCATCCAATACAGGTTACCGCCGCACCGATTACTTTTTGTACCAGGACGACAGCCCGGAGCAGCGCTCCGACTGGATCAACTTTAATGCATACAGCTTTAAGGGCGGGGCCAATTACAACATCACCCACCAGCACCATGTGTTTGTGAACGGAGGGTATTTTACCCGGGCGCCCTTTTTCCGCTTTGCCTTTATCGGTTTCACCAACGAGGTGAATGTGGGTGTCCGCCACGAACGGGTGCTTTCGGCCGAAGCCGGCTATGGTTACCGGGGGCGTCATATTTCGGGGAACCTCACCCTGTATCGCACCAACTGGCTCGACAAGGCCCTGACCCGCCGCATCGGCGACCTGATGGCCAACCTCACCGGCCTGGATGCCCTGCATCAGGGCATTGAACTCGACTTTATTACCGAACCCCTTCCCCGGCTCACCGTGAAGGGCATGTTCTCCATAGGCGACTGGGAGTGGACCGATGACGTGATCGCCGATATTTACGACGAGAACCAGGTCCTGGTCGGCACCCATGCCGTGTATGCCGGTGGCCTGATGGTGGGCAACTCCGCCCAGACCACGGCAGGGCTTTCTGTGGATTACGAGTTGCTGCCCAGGGTGGTCATGGGATTGGATTTTACCCATTTTGACAGGGTGTTTGCCGACTTCAACGTCGAAAACCGCACCGTCGCAGCCGAGAGAGGGATACAGGCCTGGCAGATGCCATCCTATCAGGTATTTGACCTGCATTTGCGTTACCGCTTCCAGATTAGCGACCTGAATGCATCCATGTTTGCCAATGTCAACAATCTTTTTGATACATCTTACATTGCCGATGCCACTGACGGAGCTTCGTTCGATTTCGATACAGCCACGGTATATTACGGTTTTGGCCGTACCTGGAGCCTGTCGTTCAGGGTGAATTTCTAATCGTAATTTATTAAAAAAGAGCATATTATGAGAAATATTGCATTAATAAGCCTATTGCCCGTTCTGTTCCTTTTCAGTGGATGCGAGCCAAACAGCGACCTGTACAACGACCTGGATGCCATGCAGCAACCCTTCAGCCGTGATATCGAATATACGGTTTCCACATCCGACTACAACACAGTGGGCGGCATGGTGGCCGAATACCAGGCATTCACCCCCGATGAACCGGCCATGGTCCATGTGCCGGCCATATTGTCGAGAAGGTTTGTGGCCTTGAACCTCAACAGTTCGGCCATGGTCAGCTTCAACAGCCTGATGGAAGAACCACACTGGCACCAGGCGGGATTCGGTTACGAACTCAGCGGCGAGGATTATGCCCAGTTGGGTGTTGCCGATGCATTCACCCCGAACAACCCCCCGGAGAGCAACCTGCCCTTCTTTTTGATCCGGAAGTTTCCCGATGCGGTGGAGGCACGGCTGGAGAAACTGATCTACAATTTCAGGGAAGGCGGCGAAACCTATACGAACATCGATACCTACCGCTTCGACGGCAGTGAGTGGGAGCTTTTCGAACGACGGGAAGACATTCCCTTTGTCGGTTATGAACTGAGCACAGAAGATTACGAGGCCTTCGGCGGCGACATCGCCCGTTTCCGGAATTTTTCAGAGGCCAGTCCGGCCGACAAATACCTTTCCCCGTGGTTGAGGGCCAGGTACCCCTTGGCGATCGAGGGGGAAGAGAAAGTAGTCAAATTCCGTGAATTTTCCGGCGGCATTACCTCCGATGTGATCGCCCATTTCACCTTCGACGGCATCAGCTGGCACCGCACATCGACCATCGAAACCCGGGCCGAGCAATACGTGTTCGGAGAGTTGGGGTGGGCCTTTGATCCCACCACCCGCTTTATCATGTCGCAAAGCGACTACATGCACCTGGCCGTCATCGACCCCATCCCCCACCCTGTTTTTGCCGATTTCGGATATTATTACGGGGCCAGCGCCTTTTTTAACAATTTCGACATGAGGCTGATCGCCCGAAGGGTACAGCGCGACGACGATGGCAATTACTTTGATCCGGCCCTTGGGCAGATCTACGATACCGAAGGACCCGATGCAACCGTAGACGAAATGTTCAGGCGGATTGTTGAGGAAGGGCTGATCGAAGTCCTCAGGAACAGGTACCCCGATGCCGTGCCTCAGGCCGGTGGCATTGATGTGCATTATATCGTGGGTTTCGAGACCTTTAACGACAACTTTTCGCGCTCTTACCTGGAGGCCGAATACCGCTGCATTGCCAGTGGAGATCCGCCGCAGTTCGAACTGATCGAAGGTCCGAGGGAACGCGAATAGACCCGTCCGGCCTGCCGGAACCTATCCGGTGCAGCTCAGTCGGTTTATTCAGGGAGGGACCAGGGTGTCCCTCCTTTTTTTTAACAGTCTGCCATGCAGGGATTGTCCGAAAACAGCTGTGTGAACCTTTGTACGTCCTATTTTGTTAAATTTGCCCCGGCCAAAGCGGCCGGCAGAGCAACCACCAAAGCGAATGCACATTTATGAAAACCACGGTATTTAAAGAAAAACACGAACAGAGGGGTGCTAAAATGGTGCCCTTTGCCGGCTTTCTCATGCCGGTACAATTCGAAGGCGTCAACAAGGAACACGAGACCGTGCGCAAGGCAGTGGGGGTGTTTGATGTGTCCCATATGGGGGAATTCCGGGTAGAAGGTCCCCGGGCCAGGGATCTGGTGCAATGGGTCAGTTCGAACGACGTGGATCTGCTTACCGACGGCAAGGTTCAGTATTCATGCTTTCCCAACGAAAAAGGAGGGATCGTGGACGATTTTCTGGTATACCGTTTTCATGCAGAGAAATTCCTTTTGGTGGTCAATGCTGCCAACATTGAAAAAGACTGGGACTGGGTGAATCGTCAAAATGAGGGTATCGGAGCCAGTCTCACCAATGTTTCCGATCAGATCTCTCAGCTTGCCGTTCAGGGGCCACTGGCCCTGAAAGCCATGCAAAAACTATGCAGCGAAAACCTTGAAGAGATGCCCTTTTTCACCTTCAGGCTGTTGTCCTTTGCCGGTGTAGACGATGTGATTGTTTCCACAACGGGTTATACCGGTTCGGGCGGACTGGAGATCTATTTCAGAAACCAGGACGCAGAAAAGATTTATGAAGCGGTAATGTCGGCCGGAGAAGAGTTCGGCATCAGGCCTATTGGACTGGCTGCCCGCGATACCCTCAGGCTGGAGGCCGGTTTTTGCCTGTACGGGAACGACATTGACGAGACCACCTCGCCCATTGAGGCCGGACTGGGTTGGGCCACCAGGTTTTCTGACAACAACCATTTTGTGAACCGCGATCAACTGCTGAAGCAAAAAACGGAAGGAGCCGGCAGAAAGCTGGTCGGGCTGGAACTTCTTGACAAAGGGGTTCCCCGCCAGCATTATCCCATACGGGATGCCGGTGGCAACCGCATAGGGGAGATCACCTCAGGGACCATGTCGCCCACATTGAAAAAACCCATTGGTATGGGTTATGTAAACAAAGCCTTTGCAAAAGCCGAAACCCCTGTGTTTGTCGAGATACGCGGGAAGGTGTTGAAAGCAAAGGTGGTGAAACTACCCTTCTACAAAAAAACCTAATACCGCCATGGATCGCAACCCCCCGGCCCTCAGTCTCCAGGTCTGTTTTTCCCCCTTGTCATGGCCGCTGTTTAATGCCAGCAATTCACTGGTGATCGTGACCGATATTTTCAGGGCTTCCACCTCCATCTGCGCTGCCCTGCACAACGGGGTGGAAGCCATAATCCCGGTCGAACACATCAGCGAAAGCCGGGAATGGAAAAAGAAGGGGTTCATTATTGCCGGGGAGCGAGATGGCAAAACCCTCGATTGTGCCGATTTTGGCAATTCGCCAATGAACTTCATGATTCCCCGGCTTCAGGGAGAAATCGTTGTGATGAACACCACCAATGGCACCCGGGCCATCCGAAGGGCGGCAGTCAACGGCCATCCTGTGGCCATCGGGTCTTTCATCAACCTGGATGCGGTATGCAGCTATGCCATGGCACAAAACAGGGATGTGGTGGTATTATGTGCCGGCTGGAAAGACAGGTTTTGCCTGGAAGATACCCTCTTTGCGGGGGCCCTGGTTTCACGGATCATGCAACAGGGACAGGGAGCCTATACGGTGTCCTGCGATTCGGCAACCGCCAGCATGGAGCTGTGGGCACAGGCAGAAGGGGATCTGCCGGCCAGTATTGAAAAGGCCGCTCACCGCCACCGGCTGAAAAAAATGGGGCTGGACGATGTGATTCCGTTCTGCCTCACTCTCGACCTGTCGGAGGTTGTCCCGGTACTCAGGGGCGACCGCCTGGTATCCCATCTGTCGCTTTCGCAATAAAAAGCCAGGCAGTCAACAAGGACAAAGCCTATATTTACCCCTGCCTTATTCTGTACGTGGGTAAACATACGACGGATGGTTTCTCTTGCCTTGCGCTGCTTCTTTTTCGCCCTGCTTTGCAGCGGCCTTTTAATCCTTTGTTCTCCGGCCTTCCCCTTCGGATTTTATGCCCATCGTAAGATCAACCGCCTGGCGGTATTTACCCTGCCTCCTGAAATGCTTTTTTTTTATAAACCCCATGCAGACTTTCTTTCGGAACGCTCGGTGGATCCCGACCGCCGGGCCCATGCTGTAAAAGGCGAAGCCCAGCGGCACTATATTGACATAGACCATTACGGAGACCGGCCCTTTGATCAGGTTCCCCGGCAATGGGCTGAAGCTGTCGGCCGCTTTACCGAAGATACCCTGCAGGCCCACGGGGTGCTGCCCTGGCATATCTTCAACATGAGTACCAGGCTGAGGCGGGCTTTTGAAAGGAGAGACCCGGAACAGATACTGCTGTATTCGGCCCATCTGGGTCATTATATTGCCGATGCCTGCACACCCCTGCATACTACTAAATACTATAATGGCAAAAACCCATCGCAGCGCGGTGTACACGCTTTGTGGGAAAGCCGTTTGCCCGAACTGTATGCCTCATCTTTCCGTTTTCTGACCGGGAGGGCCGAATACCTCCCTGACCCCCTTGACAGGGCCTGGGAACTGATCGAGATCAGTCATCAACAGATTCATGTGATTTACACTGTCCTTGACAGCCTGCTCGAAATCTTTCCTCCCGACAGAATCCATGGCTACGAGATGCGGGGGCAGGCCTTGCAGCGGGTTTATTCACTTCCCTTTTCCGAATCCTTTCAACAGGGGCTCGGGGGCATGCTCGAAAGCCAGATGGAACTGGCAGTAAAAGCTGTGGGCGATTTCTGGTACACTGCCTGGGTAAATGCCGGCCAACCCGATCTGTCCTCAATGGCCGGGCGCAGACCTGGATTGCGTTTACGACGCCTGATCAGGCAGCAGGAAAAACAAGGGGAACAAACCGGGAGGATCAGGGGCCGGTATCCGCTGCCTGACACCCTATAATTTTCCGGCAAATTTGCCAATCGCCCCGAAATACAGGCAAAATTTTCGTAAATTCGTATGTTGTGATGGCCTTTCCGCCATTGATTTCCTTTGTGATCAATCCTCATCGTATGGCCTATATAAAATTTGACAAAACCCAGCTCATCAACCTGGAATATTCCCTGCAAAAAGAGCTGATCCGTTCCAACCGTTCCGGCTCCTTTTCCTGCTCCACCATCCTGGGCTGTCACACCAGGAAATACCACGGTCTGCTTATCTGTCCGCAATCCCATCTCGACGGAGAATTGCATGTGCTGCTCTCGAAGGTGGACGAAACCCTGATACAGCGTGATGCCGCTTTCCAGTTGGGGGTGAACAAATATTCAGGTTCTTTCAGTCCGAAGGGTCATAAATACGTGCGAGATTTTTCGGCCGACCTCATCCCGGTGGTTACCTACCGCGTTGGCGGAGTGGTGCTTACACGGGAAACCATGTTTGTTTCCGGAAAGGAGATGGTGCTGATCCGATACACCCTGAATGAAGCTCAATCGCCCACCGTGCTGAGATTGCACCCCTTTCTCGCTTTCCGCAACATTCATAGCCTCAGCAAGCGGAACCTGTATGTGAACACCAGATACCGCAAGCTGCCCAATGGGGTCGGAATGGGGATTTACGAAGGGTATTCGGAGCTGCACATGCAGCTTTCCACAAAAAATGGAGAGTATGTCCATGCCCCCGACTGGTACAATCAACTCGAATACATCCATGAACAGTCGAGGGGGTATGATTTTCGCGAAGACCTGTATGTTCCCGGCTTTTTTGAATTCCCGATAAAAAAGGGGGAGTCGGTCCTTTTTGCTGCCTCCACCCGCGAAGCGAGCCCGGCGTCTTTTTCAAGGATGTTCAGACAGGAAATGAACAAACGCATTCCCAGGGATAATTTTATGCGCAGTTTGTGCAATGCTGCCGAACAATTTCTGGTGAAACAGGGAAAACTTGTGTCGGTGACCGCCGGGTTCCCCTGGTACGGACATTCGGGAAGGTTTACCTTCATTTCACTTCCGGGCTTGTCCCTGGCCGTGAATCAACCGGGACTGGCCGGGAAGGTGATCGATTACATGCTGTCGCAGATGAAAGGACCCCTTTTTGCAGAAAGTCTGGAAAAGAAACAGGCCGATTATGGGGCTGCCGATACCCCGCTTTGGTTTTTCCGCTGCCTGCAACTGTGTTTTCCCCGCGAAAAAAAATCCGACTTATGGAAACGATACGGAAAGCCCATCCGCGCCATACTGGATGGTTACGCAGCGGGGGAAGCCAGTGGAATCCACCTGCACGGCAACGGCCTGATCCACATCGATCCTTCCCTGCCCGGTTTGACGTGGATGAATGCCAGGGTTAACCGACAAACTGTAACTCCCAGGCATGGCTATGTTGTCGAGGTGAACGCCCTGTGGTACAATGCCCTGATGGCTGGTGCTGAACTGGCCATAAGCGGAGGTGAAAATCAGCTGGCCGAAGCATGGAAAGATTTGGCACAGAAGGTGAAAGCTTCTTTTCTGGAGGTGTTCTGGCAGCCCGAAACGGGCTATTTAGCCGATTTTGTGTCGGGCGGGCAGCCCGACCTTAGCATCAGGCCGAATATGTTGCTGGCCGCAGCCCTGCCCCATTCGCCCCTTAGCGATATGCAGTGCAAACAAATTGCAGATACGGTGGTGAAACAATTGCTGACGCCACGGGGTTTGCGCACCCTCTCTCCGCAAAATATGATGTACCGGGGGCGGTATGCCGGCGATGCCCATGCCCGTGATGCTGCTTTTCACCAGGGAACGGCCTGGCCCTGGATGCTCGGGATCCTGGCCGATGCTCTGATCCGGTTGTACGGAAAAAGCGAAAAAGGGTTTATCCGTAAACTTTACGAAGGTTTTGAAAGTTGCATGTCGGAAGCCGGAATCGGTACTCTTTCCGAAATCCACGATGGAGACCCCCCGTATGCAGCCTGCGGAGCCATTTCCTTTGCCGCAAGCGTGGGAGAAGTGATCAGAATGGGTCATTTGTGCGGGGCATTTAAACCCCCGTATACAGCTCCGGCAATCAGTAAAGAAATAAAATAAACGGAAGGTAGAAGGTAGAAGGTGGAATACAGAGGACAGAAGACAGAAGACAGAAGACAGAAGACAGAAGACAGAAGACAGAAGACAGAAGAGTGATGAGTTGAAAAGTTGAAGAGTTGAAAAGTTTAAAAGACAGAAGACGGAAAACAGAAGACAGAAAGACCTTTCGACATTTTGACATTTCAG
>PWJC01000089.1 GCA_003560165.1 Bacteroidales bacterium | reverse complement strand
GACGTAAAAATACGTCATTTAAAAAATATGACGTATATTTGCGTCATATTTAGCATGGAACATATTGGGTTTTTCTTATTAACGTATGCTCTTTGAATTATGACCACTCAGAAAGAAACAAGCTTCGATGAGGCGTTAATCCGGAGATCCAGGCTCTTCAAGGCCCTGGCCCATCCGGCGCGCCTGGCCATATTGAAATACCTGGCCGAAATACAAACCTGTATTACCGGAGATATTGCCGAGGAACTGCCCCTGAGCCGTACCACCGTCAGCCAGCATTTAAAGGAGCTCAAAGATGCCGGTCTCATAAGAGGAACCGTGGAAGGGGTAAGGACAAATTATTGCCTCAATGCACCGAAAATCGAAGTCTTAAGAAAAGAGACCGATGACTTTCTCGCTATGATTGATGTAAGAAAGAGCTTTTGTTAGCCTTAGTAACCCCCAAACGCATCCCATGAACATTCTTATCCTGTGTACCGGGAACTCATGCCGCAGCCAGATGGCCCATGGTTTTTTGGAATCATTTGATCCGCGATTGACCGTGCGTTCCGCCGGTACTGAAGCTTCCGGGAAACTCAATGAAAAAGCCGTTGCTGCCATGAAAGAAATGGGCATCGACATCAGCCATCATACTTCCGACTCTGTGGAAAAATACCTGGGCGATGAGTGGGACTATGTGATCACCGTATGCGGTGGCGCCAATGAGCATTGTCCGGCTTTTTTGGGAAAGGTAAAACATCGTCTGCATATTGGCTTTGATGACCCTTCACAAGTTTCCGGCTCTGAAGAGTTTATCTGGAGCGAGTTTGTTCGCGTTCGGGACGAGATCAGGGAGGGATTTTACAAACTGTACAAAGAAAACATTGCCCCGCAGCTCCATTAATGTACATGCCATGAACGTAAACGACATCAAAACCACTGTAAAAGAAAAATACGGACGTATTGCACTTCAGTCTGAGAAAGCTCAAGTTAGCTGTTGTGGCCCGGTTTCCGATTGTTGCGGGGTGGATTATACCATTTTTAGCGAAAATTACGAAAACCAGCAAGGCTATAATAAAGACGCCGACCTTGGTCTTGGATGCGGAATACCCACCGAATTTGCGGATATACAAGCTGGGCACCATGTGCTCGATCTGGGCAGCGGTGCCGGCAATGATTGTTTTGTGGCCCGCTCAATGGTTGGTGAATCGGGTAAAGTCACCGGAATTGACTTCTCTGACGAGATGCTTGATAAAGCCCGCAGCAATGCCCAAAAGCTTGGTTATACAAATGTCGAATTTGTGGGCGGCGACATCGAAGAAATGCCCCTGGAAAGCAACCGGTTTGATGTGGTCATTTCCAATTGCGTGCTCAACCTGGTGCCGGACAAGGATAAAGCTTTTGCTGAAATCATGCGTGTGTTAACCCCTGGGGGGCACTTCTGTGTTTCGGATGTGGTACTTAAGGGAGAGCTTCCTGGGAAACTAAAGAGGGATGCCGAAATGTATGCCGGCTGCGTATCGGGTGCCATGCAGATGGAAGATTACCTGGAAACAATCCAAAAGGCTGGATTTAAAAATGTGCAGCTGCACAAGCAACGCAGTATTGAAGTACCTGCGGACATACTGAGCAGGTACCTGAATGAAGAAGAAATGCAGGATTTTGGAAACAATGAAACAGGACTGTTCTCGATCACGATTTCCGGCGAAAAAAGGTTGAACCTGTAATTGATGCGCCGGCAGCGTTCACAAGGAAACCGGTTGCAGAACGTTGCCATCGATTTCAAATCAAAAACAATGCGAAACCATGTCAGATCCAATCAAAAAAATCAGCATTCCTGACCAGCCGGTAAAAACCATTGGCTTTTTCGAAAAGTACCTTACCATCTGGGTTGCTTTGGGCATTGTTGCAGGTATTGTTATCGGGCATTTTGCCGGAGATCGCATTGAGGTGATCAGCGGTATTGAAATTGCCCGGGTAAATATCCCTGTGGCAGTGCTTATCTGGTTGATGATCTATCCCATGATGTTGCAGGTTGATTTTGGCAGCATCAAAAAAATCGGCAAGAAGCCCAAGGGGGTTGTGTGGACCCTGATCATCAACTGGGCCATCAAGCCTTTTACCATGGCGTTTTTTGCCTGGATATTTTTCTCTAAGCTTTATGGTGCCTGGATCGATCCGGAGTTGGCAGGGGAGTACATTGCCGGAGCCATTATCCTTGGCGCTGCGCCCTGCACGGCCATGGTGTTTGTCTGGTCATACCTTACCGATGGCGATGCCAATTATACTCTGGTGCAGGTATCGGTAAACGACTTGATTTTGCTTGTTTTATTTGTCCCCATTGTGGGCTTGTTGTTGGGAATTACAGATGTCGTAATCCCATACGATACCCTGGTGGCCAGTGTGGTCATTTTTGTGGTGGTGCCCCTGGTAGCGGGAGTGATCACCCAGCGTTTATTGCTGCGCAGCAGGGGAATTGAATGGTTTAAAGAGGTATTTCTGCCCAAATTGAAACCCGTAAGCATCGTGGCGCTGCTGGTTACCCTGTTGCTTCTTTTTGCCTTTCAGGGACAAAACATCCTGAACAACCCCCTGATCATACTCCTGGCAGCCATCCCCCTGGTGATCCAAACCTACTTTATCTTTTTCCTGGCCTGGTTTGGTGGCAGAAAACTGAAGCTGAATCATGCGGTATGCGCTCCGGCTGCATTGATCGGGGCAAGCAACTTCTTTGAGCTGGCTGTGGCGGTGGCCATCGCCCTGTTCGGACTGCAGTCGCCCGCGGCACTTGTAACGGTGGTGGGTGTGCTTGTCGAAGTACCCGTGATGCTTTCCCTGGTGGCTTTTGCAAACCGCAG
>PWJC01000156.1 GCA_003560165.1 Bacteroidales bacterium | reverse complement strand
GTCTTCCGTCATGCTTTCTGAAACCGAACAAATAGATAACACACAGCAATTCTTATACACCATGTCAAAAAAAATACCGGAGAGGAGTATGCGTTCCGGGTCAAAAACCCTTGTTTGGGTATTGCTGATGCTCTTCCTTTCCATGGGCGCCCAAGCTCAGCTGGTAAATGTGGAGAAAAGCCGCAAGGAGGCCAGGCCCGGATTGCAGGGCCATTTGGACCTCAACCTGATGCTTACCCAAAATACCCGGCAGATCTTTGAAACCACCACCTCGGCCCATCTGCAATACAGCAGGGGCCGGCACCTGGCCCTGCTGCTGAATACCATCGGACTGATGCGGGTGGAGGGCGAGAACCTGATCAACAACGGGTTCCAGCATCTGCGATATAATTTCAGCCTTGGCGAAGGGATGGTAACAGCCGAAGCCTTTACCCAGCATCAGTACAACAGCATACGGCTGCTGAAGCGGCGATTTCTGCTCGGGGGAGGTCCCAGGTTCAGGGTGCATGAAAACGAACGCCTGGGCCTGTACATCGCGCCCCTGGTCATGTACGAACACGAACTGCTCGACGACACCAACAACGCACGTGCAGACAGGTTCAAGGGCGATCTCTATGTTACCCTTACATACGAACTGGACGAGAGGATCACTTTTTCACACACCACCTATTACCAGCCCGATTTCGCCAAGTTCAGCGAATACAGGGTGTCGAGCGAGACCGGTCTGGAACTGGGGTTTACCGGCAGCTTTTCGCTGACCCTGACCTATAACCTGGCCTACGACTCGCATCCGCCCCAGGATATTCCCAGGCTTTTTTACACCCTCAGAAACGGCGTGAGGTATACATTTTGAGGTTAAGCCATGAGCCATGGTCCGACATGGCATGGCCTGAGTTATTGCCACATGGCGGGTACTCCGCTTCTTTCGAGTACCTGCTGTGGATGGAGGGAGTAGATCTGCCTCCAGGAATCCTTTCCATGGCGTTTGACATATTCCTCCACAATGCGAAAGCCGATGTAATATCCGATGGCGCCCGGCAAATCCTCTGCAAACCGGTACCCTCTGTGCCTGAACCGGGTACGCACCTCCCCATCGGCCGAGTCGGCATAGGGTTGCAGCAGGGCCAGGACCTCCGCATCCCGCTCGCGGCAAATGGCATACTCTTCATGCCTGTAGTTCAGTTCGTTGGCTATGCTGGTGCGTCCTTCATGAAAAAGATAGCTCACATAGCAAGCCAGGCCTTCGTTGATCACGGATTCGAGCACCGTGGGCGAAGAGTCGGGAGTGGTTCGGGCATAGATCTGGTGACTGATCTCGTGGGGAATGGCCCGGATGATGTCCTGCATGTCCTGGTTGGCGATGTTTGCAAGGTCGACCACCATGATCCCTCCGCTCAATCCGCCGAGATTGGTCCATTTGGGTCCGAAAAACACATACCACTTCCCTTCGGCTGCATAGCCGGTGAGCGTCTTCATGATTGCAACGGCAGAATCCAGGTAGCGATGCAGGGAATCGGTGTCAATACGGGCAGCCTTCTCTTTGTATTGCCCGAGTTCGCCAAAGGCCGTATTGTTTTTCCAGTTCAGGAATGAGGCCGGCGGGCCGATGTAGCCTTCCCACATAAGGGCATACGGATGGTAAATGGAGTCGGCCATGATGCGGTCGCGCTCCTCTGCAGGCAGGTCTTGGTATTGTTCCATCAGACGCAGCTGCTTGCCGCTCAGGTCGAACCAAACAATTCCTGATGCGCCATCGGGCTTTTCCCGGGTGCCGGCAGCCTGGGTTTCCTTTGCCTGTCCGTTAATGACCAACATGATAAAGGCAAAGCTCCATAGGATAAAATGTGCGGTTGTTTTCATCTTTTCTGATATTTTATTTTGATAATCTGCCTTCTATCTTTCATAGTTTTCCCTCTTACTCTGGTTATACGTCAATTAGAACCCCGGAAAACTCCAACAGGATTATAGGTATTAAGTTGAAAAGTTGAAAAGCCAATAGCCAACAGCCAAAAGCCAAATAGCTCTGTCTTCTACCTTCTACCTTCTACCTTCTACCTTCCACCTTCTACCTTCTACCTTCCACCTTCCACCTTCCGTTCACAGAACCCGGACAATCAGAAAGCAGGCCAAACCGGCCAGTCAGCTGAAGAACAAGACGCTAAAAGCCCTTACCCTGCCGGCTATTCAATGTTGAGTGTCCGCAGGAGAACAGTCTGTGTTCGTATGCGGACAATATGCATATTTCAGTTCGGACTGATCAGTGGGGTGATTTACGATGCCCGGGGTGGTAAGGTCCTATTGCCGGATAAGCCGGTGAACCTGCCTTCCTGCCTTCCCCTGCATGGTCAGCACATACATTCCGGCAGGCAGGCTTGGGCCTGTGTTCCATTCAAAGCTAATACGGCCCGGCGTATCGATCCGGCGAACCTTGCGGCCGACCCTCCCCCCGGATGCATTGTGCAGGATGAAGTAATAGGTGCCCGGATATTCGATATCGGCCTGAACCGTAAACTGATGCGAAAATGGGTTGGGCCAGGGAAGGTGGAGGAAGAAACCATCGTTCCGCCCGGGATCAACACCCACCGAGCTTACTGTGGCTTCGTCGATCCGTATGTGCTTCTGTTTGCCGTCCCAGGCGCAGTTCACATACAACACCTTACGGTCCTGGTCAAAAAAGTAGGCCGGGGTTTCGTACCGGAAGTCCGCACGAGCGTCCACTCCGGGGATTTCCTTCCCATCGATGGTGACCCCCGAAGGTGGCAGGTTGACCCTGAATACCTCGAACAACATATTCCGTATGTCCGGAGCCCCGGCATACCCCTGACCGGACAACGACAACATGATGTCCATATGGCTGTCTTCATAAATACCCTCGAAATGAAGCAATTCATAAGCACCTGCATCAAGGCTGGTGGTTGAGTTTTTGTCGTCGTCGAACATATAACCATAACTCAGGGTTACCTCACTGTCGGGGAAGTACTGTATTTTCAGGCTGTCGGACACATAATATGCCGTTGAGGCAAGTTCCCCTGCAGTAGGGATAAAGCTGCCCGCACGCACAAAAACCGGGATGTGCTCCAGCTGTACCGGAACGGTGTACGTCTGACCACCTTCATATTCGGTCAGGTCGTGGTAATGCAGCCATTTGCCCTGGGGAAATGCCACGGAACGCCCGGCAGCCCCCCGGTGAAGCACAGGGGCCACCAAAAGATCCTTTCCCCAGAAATAAGCATCGTTGATGTCGCTGAGCATGGGGTCGTCCATTTGGTAGTAGTTGAGTTGTCGGGCCAGAGGAGTCCCTGCAGTGCTGTTTTCGTAGGCAAGGGTATAGTTGTAGGGGAGTAAGCGGTATCGCAAATTAATGGATTCACGCATAATGCTTTTGTATGGCTCTGGAAAGTTCACCGGCTCGGTCCTCCCGATCCCGTGCATCCGCAGGACCGGGGCAAATACGCCGAACTGTACCCAGCGGGTGAACAACTCTCCGTCGTCATCGGCTCCGATAAAACCACCCACATCTGAGTGCATATAGCCCAGGCCCGTCATCCCGGCCCCGAGCATCACCGGTATTTGTGCCCGCAAACCATCGAAGCTGCGTTGTATGTCGCCCGACCACGGAAATGTCGAGTAGCGCTGCATGCCGGCGTAACCGGAACGGATCAGGTTGAACAACCGTTCCCCCGGATAATGGGTTTCGTAGTTCCGGTCAAGAAAGCGGGCCCAGATAAGGGAATAGATATTATGCACCGAAGGGGCATCGCCGAATTCGTGGACCATATCCTGAGGGTGGGCTTCGGGTTCACCCAGATCGGACCACCAACCCCCAACTCCTTCTTCGCGGCGAGCCTTGTAAAAACTCCACATCCACTCACGCGCCCTGCGCTGGGTCAGGTCGATCAGCGAAGCATTGCCCGCCCAAAAGCCCCAGAGCACATAAGGATCCCCTTCGGGGTCTTTACCGAAATACCCATTGTCGGCCAAATATGGGTAATGATCGGATTCGAGGGTAAAATAGGGTTCGGTGATCAGGATAGTCCGGATGCCCATGTCGTTAAAGTCGCTCATCATGCTTTCAGGTTGAGGCCATTGATCAAGGTCCCAGTCGAGATTTCCCATATCCCCTTCCTCACCGAACCAATACAGGTCGAGGATCAGGGCATCGAGCGGGAATCCGGCCCCCCGGATGCGGCCGACAATTTCCCGGGCTTCTGTTTCATTCCGGTACCCGTATTTCGACTGTATATAGCCCAACGACCAAACCGGAGGCAGTTTCTGGCGTCCGGTGAGCCAGGTATACTCCTGCATGACATGGTCGAAGTCATTGCCTGCAATGACAAAGTAACGCAAGCGGCCACCATCGGTACTGTATTCCAACCTGCCGGGCTGTACGGTCCCAAGGTCGAGTTCGGCCGGATACCGGTTGTCGAAAAACAAACCGGTCCCGCTCCCCGAAACAACATAGGGGATGCTGATGTTGAGGTTTGGGGTATTGTCTCCGTATCCGAAATGGGCTTCGTTGAATATGCGCAGTCTGCGGCCGCTGCGGTCAATAGGGATGGCCCGGGACCCACCCCCGTAAAAGCTCGCTGACCCGTCGGCGGCAAGGCTTGTCCCTCCACCCCGGGGACTTGCGAAAAAGCCTTCTGCATCGGATAACAGGGTATCCCCACCGCTCAGATAGTGAAGACGCAACGGATCCTTCCCGATCACCACCTGCATCCCGGCCGATGAAAATACAAGGGCCTGGGGAGTAAGGGACAGTTCGGGCTCCAGGGGCTCCGGCCGGGCAATAACGGTAAAGGTGGTGTCGACCAGGTCGGTTCCGTCGGGGACGAATTCGGCTTTGACCATTGCGGGCGTGTAAAAAGTGATTTTGATCAGGCCGTTTTCTGCCCTTACCTCAAGTTTTTCTCCAATGAGTTCATGCGAAACGTAGGCCCCGGGTGTTCTCTGGTTGATCCCGACAAAAATATCCCCGCCCCGGGCAGTCCTGCCCACCAGGGAATAGTCTTCGTTATGGAACAAGAAAGCCAGCTTCAGCACCGTTTCGTCTTCGCCGATCCCGTAGAAATCGCGGACATGGAAGGAGAGCTCATAAAGGTCGTCGCCCAGGGGAGTCATCCGGGTATTTGGGTTGACAACGCCCCAATTGTTCAGCACATGTTTCCAGTCGGCATCATCGCGGCTGTTGGTGGTGATCACCCCGGTGTATGCATACACCGCATTGTCATACCCCTCCAGATGGGCATTTCCCAAACGCGCATCGTAGGTTATGGTTACATACGCATCGGTTGTGGCATCCGGCGGATCGATGCTGATCAGCTGGGCCATTCCCGGGCCGGGCAAAAACAGCAGTAGTGGAAAATACAGGAACAGTACATATGTTTTCATGGGCAGCCTTACCTTCCGATGCCCCGGCCAGGGAACGACATGGGCAGGATTTTCCGGAGATTTAATTTTCGCACTGCCTGCGGACAGTGGATAAACGACATTTCATGCGATATTTAGTTGTTTTAAACCGTTCACATGGAGCTCGCCATAATAAAATCACACCTTTTACTTATCAACGCCGCTGACATGGCCAGGTTCGAGCTTTTGACCTTTCGACTTTTCAGACATTTCGACTTTTCAGGCTTTTCATACCTTTTGTTTTTCTCACCTTAATTAAAGATAAGCATTTCCCTTCATATTCCATATAATTTACAGCCACATGGCAGGTTGTGTATTTGGCGCCTGGGTCATGACCCCTGAATGTGCATCCCGATCAAACAGCCCTTGAACGGTCTCATCCGGCGCATAACGATTTAGACGTGCAATACCTGACAAACCGAACAAAAACGCATGGGCGTGCGTTAAATATATTAAGAAGGATGAAGTCAGAAGGCAAAAGAAATGCAAAAGCCGGAAGACGGCATGGCCTTTCGGCCTTCTCACCCTGGGTTTTCCCGATACAAACAATCATGAATACATGAAGCTTTTCATCAAAAACATGGTGTGCCGGCGCTGCATCATGGCCGTGCAAAGCGAAGCTGAAAAACTGGGCATTGAGGTCAAAACAATTTCACTTGGTGAACTGGAAACTGTTCAGGAAGAGGTGGATGCCGATGTGCTTCAACGTTTTGACGAACAACTGCGGGCAATGGGATTTGAGCGTTTTGATGACCGCAGAAGCCGCCTGATTCAAACGGTCAAATCGCTGGTGATTGAAAAGATCCATCACTCGGATGAAGAAATGACCCAAAACTGGTCGGGGTGGCTAAGCTCCCGATTACCTTACGAATACAATTACATCAGCAAGCTTTTCTCTTCCGCCGAAGGCATTACCCTGGAACAGTTCATTATCCGGCAAAAGGTGGAAAAGGTAAAAGAATTGCTTTTGTACGAAGAATTGACCCTGGATGAGATCGCCTGGAAATTGGGTTACAGCAGTGCGGCTTATCTCAGCAACCAGTTTAAAAAGGTTACCGGAATGACTCCCGGGCAGTTCAGAAGCTTGCTGAACAAGGACCGCAAGCCGCTGGACAAGATATAAATATCATAATTTTTAAAGGAAATTATATAAAGGATTTGACCCAATGCCTTAATACCTTTGTCATGAGCGTTATCCAACATTTCCCCTTGCGCCCCGCGCGGTTCTTTCATTTTTGTGAATGATCATGGCAAAGAATCTAACCTACACCATTTCCGGTATGACCTGCGGAGGCTGCGCTGCCAAAGTGAAGAGCGCCTTGCTGAAGCACCCCGGTATGCTTGCCGCCGAAGTGAGCCATCAGGAAGGCAGGGCAATGGTGCAGGCAGATACCAAACCCGACAGCGACAAACTGCAGCAATTGCTTGCCGATGCCGGCGATTACAGAATCACCGGTATTAGCGGAAACAACACATCCGATGATGCCAAACCTTCCCGGGCTTCATCAGTCGACGGACAGGAAACCCTTTCCGTCTGGGAGACCTACAAACCCCTGCTGCTGATCTTCCTGTTTGTGTCGGGGGTGGCAGCATTGGCATCCTTCGGGGAAGATGTATTTTCATGGCGCCACTTGTTGCGGTTTTTTATGGCAGGGTTTTTTATCGTTTTCTCGTTCTTTAAATTTCTCGACCTGAAAGGTTTTGCCCGCTCCTACAGCATGTACGACCTGCTGGCAAAACACTGGAAAGGTTACGGTTATGTGTATCCTTTCCTGGAGTTGACACTGGGTGTTCTTTACCTCACTGCCCTTAACCTGACCGCCACCCATATTGCCACCATTGTTATCATGGGGTTCAGCAGCATCGGCGTCATCCGGAACATGCTTTCGCCCAAACAGGTGCAGTGTGCCTGCCTGGGCACCGTTTTTAAACTCCCGCTGGGTAATGTCACACTGATTGAAGACCTGCTGATGGTGGCCATGGCAGGACTCATGCTTGCCTTGTAACAAGAAAGAAAGGTGTTGCTCTTTTTGGTAAACTTTAATAAAACCTCATGATCAACAAACTCATACGCTTCTTCCTGGAAAACCGCCTTGTGGCCTGGCTGCTGATGATTTTCCTGATCGGCTGGGGCATTTCGGTAGCGCCTTTTAACTGGCGCATCGACTTTTTGCCCCGCGACCCGGTGCCCGTGGATGCCATACCCAATATCGGCGAAAACCAGCAGATCGTTTTTACCGAATGGATGGGCCGCTCCCCCCAGGATATTGAAGACCAGATCACCTATCCGCTCACATCCGCCCTGCTGGGTATCCCCGGTGTTACCAGCATCCGGAGTACCTCCATGTTCGGGTTTTCCAGCATTTATATCATCTTTGATGAAGACATTGAATACTACTGGAGCCGCTCGCGCATCCTGGAAAAACTCAATGCCCTGCCGTCCGGACTGCTGCCCGGTGGCGTTACCCCTCAACTGGGGCCCGATGCCACCGCCCTGGGGCAGGTGTTCTGGTATACCCTCGACGGATTGGATGAGGACGGAAACCTGGTGGGGGGATGGGACCTGCATGAACTGCGGTCCATTCAGGACTTTTTCGTGCGCCTGTCGCTCAGCAGCGTGCAGGGCGTTTCTGAAGTGGCCAGCGTGGGGGGCTATGTTAAGGAATACCAGGTGGACCTGGACCCTGATGCCCTAAAGGTCCATGGCATTTCCATGATGCAGGTGGCCCGGGCCTTGCAGCAAAGCAACCGTGAAACATCAGCCAATACCATAGAATACAACCTGGCCGAATACCTGATCCGCGGGCTGGGCTACGTGGAGTCGCTGGACGACATACGCCATGCCGTGGTAACGGTCAACAACAATGTGCCGGTACGCATCATGGACATTGGCCGCGTGAATATCGGGCCTGCCGTCAGAAGTATGGGCGGGATACTCGATAAGGGCGGGGTGGAAACCGTGGGGGGTGTGGTAACGGCCCGCTTTGGCGAGAACCCCCTGCAGGTAATTCAAAATGTTAAGGAAAAAATTGATGAGATCGGACCCGGGCTGCCCTCACGGGTGCTGCCTGACGGCACGGTGTCGCAGGTTACCATCGTGCCTTTTTACGACCGCACCCAGCTTATTTACGAAACCCTGGGTACCCTGAATGACGCCATCATCTTGCAGATACTGATCTCCATCATCGTAATCATTGTGATGGTGTACCACCTGCGCACCTCCCTGCTGATATCAGCCCTGCTGCCCCTGGCGGTGCTTATGAGCTTTATCATGATGCGCTACTTCGTGGTGGAGGCCAATATTGTGGCTTTATCGGGTATTGCCATTTCCATCGGGACCATGGTCGATCTGGGCATCATCATGAATGAAAACGTTTTACGCCACCTTCAGGACGCCAGAAATGCAGCAAAAAACCGCCTGGAGGTCATTTATGAAGCTTCTGCCGAGGTGGCGCCGGCCATCCTTACGGCAGTGAGTACCACCATCGTCAGTTTCCTGCCGGTGTTTACCATGCAGGCTGCCGAAGGGCGCCTGTTCACCCCCCTTGCTTTTACCAAGACCTTTGCCCTGGTAGCTTCTCTCATCATTACTATAGCGTTCATGCCGGTACTGGCCTACCAGTTTTCCGGTAAAATGAAACTGCCGGGCCTGAAAAAATGGCGTGAAAAAAAGCTGAGCTGGATCGTGCTCAATGCCTTAGGTATCATTGCCGGTTTGTATATTGCCCTTGACATTCTGTGGTGGGGCGGCTTGTTCATCATGCTTATGGGTGTTTCGGGCTTGTTGCAGCAACTGTTTCTCCAACACCTGAAGCCCCACAGGAATCTCATCAACCTGAGCATTACCCTGCTGGTGGTGCTGCTGCTGCTGGCCAATGAGTGGCTGCCCATCGGGGTGGATCGCAGCCTGTTCATCAATATCCTGTTTCTGGCACTGGTGATCGCCCTGGTACTGGTATTGTTCCGTGTATTTCTGCACTACTATCCCCGCTTGTTGATCTGGTGCCTGAATCATAAAAAGGCCTTCTTGCTTATTCCGGCATTACTGCTGTTACTGGGGTTGAACATATGGCTGGGTTTTGGTAGTGTCTTTGGCTTTGTGGCCATTGGCTTTGATAAAATTGGTGTCAATATCCGGACTGTCCCTGTATGGACCAACCTCTACCA
This sequence comes from Bacteroidales bacterium, assembly GCA_003560165.1. GTDB lineage: Bacteria > Bacteroidota > Bacteroidia > Bacteroidales > UBA7960 > PUPG01. Next base: position 2,053 of record PWJC01000156.1, on the reverse strand, counting down.
TGCCTTTCCGGGCCTGGGCCGTGAGTTCATGCCCGCCCTGGATGAGGGCAGCTTCCTGCTGATGCCCACCACCATGCCGCATACCGGCATTGAATACAACAAGGAAGTATTGCAGGAGCTTGACCGCCGCGTGCAGGCCATCCCCGAGGTGGAGCTGGTGGTAGGCAAGGCAGGACGTGCCGAAAGCCCGCTGGACCCGGCCCCCATGACCATGTTTGAGAATGTGATCATTTACAAAAGTGAATACATTACCGATATGGACGGCCGCAAGATCCGCTTCCAGACCGATCGCACAGGCGAATTTCTGCGCGATGAAGACGGGGAACTTATCCCCCACCCGCGGGGCCGCTATTACCGGCAGTGGCGCGACCACATCCGCAACCCTGATGATATCTGGAATGAGATCACCCGTGCCAGCCGTTTCCCGGGACTGACATCAGCTCCCAAGTTGCAGCCGATTGAAACCCGCCTGGTGATGCTGCAAACAGGCATGCGCGCTCCCATGGGCATAAAGGTGTTCGGGCCCGACCTGGAAACCATCGAGGATTTTGCCATGCAGATGGAAAGGGCCCTGCAACAGGTGCCCTACATCCGTGGAAATACCGTGTTTGCCGACCGGGTGGTGGGTAAACCTTACCTTGAGATCAAGCCCGACCGTCAGGCCCTGGCACGCCACGGCATCACCATAGAAGAGTTTCAGATGGTGGTGGAAGTGGCCGTTGGCGGCAGGCCCATGACCACCACCGTGGAGGGCCGCGAGCGCTACCAGGTTCGTGCCCGCTATGCCCGGGAGTTTCGCGACAGCCCGCAGGCCCTCGCAAACATCTGGCTGCAAAGCCCTGCCGGCTACCAGATACCCCTGGGGGAAGTGGCGGAGATCACCTTCCGCAGGGGCCCTGGCATGATCCGTGGCGAAGACACCTTCCTGGTGGCATACATCACTTTCGATAAAGAGCCCGGCCATGCCGACCTCTCGGTGATACAACAAGCCACCCAGATGATCAACGAACAGATTGAAAACGGAACCCTGCGCGTACCCCAGGGGGTTACCTTCCATTTTTCCGGCGATTATGAAAACCAAATGCGGGCCGAACGCCGCCTGATGCTGGTACTACCCCTTTCTTTGGTGGTCATTTTTCTGATCCTGTATTTTCAGTTCCGTTCGGTTGCCGTGAGCCTGATGATCTTCTCGGCCATTGCACTGGCCTTCTCGGGCGGATTCCTGATGCTGTGGTTCTATGGCCAGGAGTGGTTCATGAACTTCAGCCTGTTCGGCCAGAATATGCGGGACCTCTTCCAGATGGACGTGGTGAACCTGAGTGTGGCCGTGTGGGTGGGGTTCATTGCCCTGTTCGGCATTGCCACCGACGACGGGGTGCTTATTGCCACCTATTTGAAAGACAGCTTCTCCAGGCATAAGCCCGGGAGCAGGCGCGAACTGCATGCTGCCGTGCTGGAGGCCGGCAAAAAGCGGATACGGCCCGCCCTGATGACCACCGCTACCACCCTGCTGGCCTTGTTGCCTATTCTCACTTCTACCGGCCGGGGTGCCGACATCATGATCCCCATGGCCATCCCGGCATTCGGCGGCATGACCATCGCCCTGATCACCCTGTTCCTCGTGCCGGTGTTGTTTACCGCATGGAATGAATATTTTTTAAAAAAGCGCGATGAAGTGCCGGAAGTAACCGAATCTGTATAAATTCATGAGCTTTGCCTTACAGGGGAAGATGGAGGATGGAAGACAGAAGACGGAGGACAGAGGATGGAAGACGGAATAGTGATGAGTGATGAGTTTAAGAGTTGAAAAGTTGAAAAGTTGAAAAGTTTAGAAGGCAGAGGACAGAGGACAGAGGACAGAGGACGGAAAGAACGATGGAACGAAAGAACGAAGGAACGAAAGAACGAAGGAACGAAGGAACGATGGAATGATAAAACGAAAGTACGGCTTTCCGTCTTTTTTAGCTGTTTGCAAAAAGAGAACAGATCAACAGTGGGCTGTATAAAAACAATGATGAACAGATGATTTCGTATTCAAACATCAGACTTGTGT
>PWJC01000107.1 GCA_003560165.1 Bacteroidales bacterium | reverse complement strand
TGTCATATCGTTTGGTGCCATACACCTTTTCGCGCGGCAGTACATTATCCGTGTATGGAATGTCGGGCGTCTCTGTCAGCAGAAGATTGACCAGCGCCTTGGCGTGGTTGAAGGTGTGATGCGTGGATGGCGGAATACCCTCGATGAACTCATGCGGTCCGCTGTGAAGCAGATTGTCGTGCGTGGACGCTTCCAGGCACTTCAGGTTCCGGTACACGGCCTCGGCAAAGACGGGCTCTTCGTTTGCCATCAGGTAATATCCGGGATGGCACCCGTCCGATGTACGGCTGCCCCAAAGGGTCCACTTGAAATTCCGGGTGCCCCAGCTGTTGTCCCAGCCCCCGTTGGGCAGCATGAACTCAAGGTGCACCTTCTTGGAATGCAATACTTTGTCGTACAATACCTTGTTGTTGACCAGACGGGCATACAAGGCCAGCGCCGGCAGACTTTCTTCCACATTGTAGCCAAGATCCACCGGATACTGACCGTGTTCATTCCGGAAGCGCGTGCCTTCCCCGAAGAACAAACCATCGTCCAGAAAATACGGGAACAGTCCTTCGGCAAGGTCTTCTGCCCTTCTGATATACTTGTCCTCATTGAACAACTTGCCAAGGCTGTAGAATGCCAGCGTTCCAAAAGCCGGATAGTTGATGTTGCCAAAGTCGATCGTGAGGGTATCGTACAGGTATTCCGATGCCCGGTACAGCCTGGCTTTCCATTCTTTGATGGCTTCCTCACCAAGCAGCTCCGGATAGTACGTGATGGCCTCATACTTGGTCATGGCCGCGAATACCGTAATTCCCTTCCAGCTGTCGGGCATGTTGGGATTGTTGAACCAGCAACCCAGTTCCTCATGCCAGCAGTTGTTCTGCTCCCAGTCGTAAACCAGCTTGGCCGCCTCCACGTATTTATGGTCGCCGGTATGCTTCGCCATCCACAAAAGCGGAAAAATGGAATCAGCAGAACGGCCAGGATAGGCATCATCACCCGGACTGTAAATACCCCCGTGGGTAATCTTGTCATCCGGGGTGTACGTTTGAAGGGCTACCAGGCCCTGGCACCATTGTTCCAGAAGCTTTACGGTTAGTTTGTTTATCCGGTCATTATCCAAGAACAGCGCATTCATCCCAGCGCCCCGCAAGGCTGCCGGTAGAAAAAGCAGTGAGGAGGTTGCTGTTGCCGTGCTCTTTAAAAAGGTTTTTCGATCCATCACCGCAATTTATTAAAGTTTCTGGTTCCTGCCTGCAACGTAGATAAACAATACTAATCCCCTGGAGGGACTGCTGTGTCAAAATACGCACAGCAAAACTCAATTCAGAATCTATCGCAATCAGGTTCTTTCTTCTGTATTCCCTGGATTGCATATACCAACTGTCATACCGTAAAACGATTTATTTAACCAATTCCCTGACAAATCAGTGTAAACATCTCGTGTATTCACATGCTTTTCTCAAATATCAAGGGTTGAAAGCCCATCGCCAGTACTTTTTTTGTTACTACTCCGGAGAATCATGCATAGTCGCCTTTTTCGAACGGTTTCAGTAAAGCTTTCAAAAGCCCCATCAACCTGTCACCACTCATTTGCAAGAGGAGAATGAGGCAATTCAATCATTCGTAATCTTGCAATGGATATGTTCAATGGACTGACCCGCAATGCCGGCGGATCTTTCAATGTTCTATTTACCGGACAGCATCAACTATTGAAAAAAAAGCTGGTTTCGGTTGCCAATTCCTGTCAAAAACAAGGGGATAATTGGTTCGGCCGGACACGGGCCAGTTATTTTTCCATGAGTCGCCATCGGCAACACCCCAGAATGTGACCCGCGTGATATCATCGCGGTGACGCAGATAGATCTCGTAAATATCGGCGTAGCGATCGGCCAGTTCCTGCTGGATTTCGCCCGGCAACCCATCGGGCCATGGGTCGAGTTCGTCACGCATTTCTGCGCTGATATTCACATCCGCACCCGTGTAATCCACAGGCCACGGCAGGACATCAATATCCAGCTCCGTGATCATGACGTCAATACCCAGCGCCGCAAAATCAATGACGGTCTGCTCCACTTCTGAGAGTTCGGGCCAGTCCAGTGCGAAGTGCCCCTGTGTTCCGATACCCGTGATGGGCGCACCGTGCTCCTGAAGGTATTCGACGATCCGGGTCGCCCCCTCCCGTTTGGACGGGATCTCAAGAGAGTAGTCGTTGTAATAAAGCTCGGCATCCGGGTCGGCCTCTCTGGCATATTCAAAGGCCTTCACCAGATACTCCTTGCCGATGATATTATACCAGGGCGATTCCCTCAGCGATCCATCTTCATTGAGCGCTTCATTTACAACATCCCAGCCATGGATGCGCCCCTTGTAGCGCCCGACAACGGTGTGGATGTGGTCCCGCATACGTTCAATGAGCGCCTCGCGGGAGATTGGGTTGCCATCCTCATCCTCATATACCCAATCGGGCGTCTGGCTGTGCCAGACGAGGGTGTGACCGATCATGAACATGTCGTTTTTCTCGCCAAATTCGACGAAAGCATCGGCGGCTTCAAAATCATACCGGCCGGGTTCCGGGTGGATGATCTCCCACTTGGTTACGTTTTCAGGTGTGATGGTATTGAAGTGGGTCCGGATCAACTCCAGACCGCGGGTATCCTCACCAAAAATCTGGGATGAATTCATCGCCGTTCCTATCATGAACGCTTCGGAAAACTCAGCATGCAGGGAAGGAATCGGCTCCTCATCAGATGCGGTCCCACACGACATGATCATCAGTGATGCTATCAGAAAGAATAATGAAATACGCATCGGCCATTGGAATATGGGTTGCAAAATAAATGGATTCATATCAGGATCCACTGTTCCCGGCCGCGTTTTTTCTGGCCAGAAGGTCATCCTCGATTTTTACCATCATGGTATCTTTCAGGGGGTAGAATACCATGATCAATCCAGCTATGAGA
>PWJC01000036.1 GCA_003560165.1 Bacteroidales bacterium | reverse complement strand
TTCAACTCTTCAACTTTTCAACTCTTCAACTTTTCAACTCTTCAACTTTTCAACTCTTCAACTTTTCAACTCTTCAACTTTTCAACTCTTCAACTTTTCAACTCTTCAACTTTTCAACGTTCTTCTTCCTACCTACTACTTACTACTTACTACTTACTACCTTCTACCTTCCACCTTCTATCTTCCTTAATACAAAAAATGATCATACGGATACCGTTTCTGGTGTATGGCCACTACTGTGTCGTACAGCAGGCGGCGGAAGCCTTCGAGGTTTTCCTTGTATTTGGCCGAGATGAAGATACAGGGGGCGTTCTCCCTGGCCATCCAGGTTTCCTGCATTTCGTGCAGGCTGATGTTTTCTTTGGTTGACGGGGTGAGGTCGTCCTCCTCCTTTTCCACCCACGAATACCTGTCCATCTTGTTGAACACCATCACCACCTGTTTTTCATCCTCGCCGGTAATTTCCCTCAGGGTTTCCCTGACCACTCTGATCTGCTCCTCAAAATTGGGATGGGAGATGTCGACCACATGCAAGAGGATGTCGGACTCCCTCACCTCGTCGAGGGTCGATTTGAAGGATTCGATGAGGTGGTGGGGCAGCTTGCGGATGAACCCTACCGTGTCGGATATCAGAAAGGGCAGGTTGCCGATCACCACCTTGCGCACCGTGGTGTCGAGGGTGGCAAAGAGCTTGTCTTCGGCAAACACATCGGTTTTGCTGATCATGTTCATGATGTTCGACTTGCCTACATTGGTATAGCCCACCAGGGCCACCCTTACCAGATTGCCCCGGTTCGACCGCTGGGTGGCCATTTGCTTTTCGATCTGCTTCAGTCTTTTTTTCAGCAGGGCGATCCGCTCGCGGACAATCCGGCGGTCGGTCTCGATCTCCTTTTCGCCAGGGCCTTTGAGGCCGATACCCCCTTTTTGCCGCTCGAGGTGGGTCCACATCCCTGCCAGACGGGGCAGCAGGTACTGGTACTGGGCCAGCTCTACCTGAGTCTTGGCGTGGGCGCTGCGGGCCCTCAGGGCAAAGATGTCGAGAATGAGGTTGCTGCGGTCGATCACCCGGGCTTTCAGGGCCTTTTCGAGGTTGCGGTGCTGTGATGCCGTCAGCTCGTCGTCAAACACCACCAGGTCGGCTTGCGATTCAACCACGTATTGACCGATCTCCTCCAGTTTTCCCTTGCCGATAAAGGTGGCCGGATCGGGTTTGTCGAGTTTCTGTGTAAAGCGTTTCAGGGTAAGGCCACCGGCTGTTTCCACAAGAAAGGCCAGCTCATCGAGATATTCAGCCACTGTTTCTTCAGAATCTCCGCCGGTGATCACGCCCACCAGCACCGCGCTTTCTTTTTCCTTCCTGATTTCAATGTTCTGTGGCATAAGGTGGATAAGATTAATAGAATGACTTGAAGCCGATGATCTCCCTGACATCGCCGAGGGTTTTGGCGGCGCTTTCCCTGGCCTTTTCGGCACCCATGCGGGCCACCCTGCCCAGGTAGTTATTGTCTTTGCCGATGTCGGCGATCTTTTCCCTGAGGGGGGTGGTAAAGGCGATGATGTCTTCGGCCAGTTGTTTCTTCATGTCGCCGTAGCGGATGCTGGTGTCTTCGTACGCCTGCAAGAAGTGCTGCAGCATGTCTTCGCTGCTCACCACCCGCATCAGATTGAACAGATTTTCAATGGGTTGCGTCATGGGCTGCCCGGCTACGGCCGGTCCGGCATCGGTGGTGGCCCGCATCACCTTTTTGCGGATGGTGGCCGGATCGTCGGCCAGGAAGATGGCATTGCCCTCGCCCTCCGATTTGCCCATCTTGGTGCTGCCGTCGAGACCGGGTATCTTCAGCAGTTCGCTGTCGAAGTTGTATGCAAAGGGCTGGGGGAAGTAGCCGGTCTTGTAAAGCCTGTTGAAGCGGTTGGCAAAGGTGCGGGCCATTTCCAGGTGTTGTTCCTGGTCTTTGCCCACGGGCACCTTGGTGGCCCGGTGAATGAGGATGTCGGCGGCCATGAGCACCGGGTAGGTGAGCAGGCCGGCGTTTACATTGTCGGGCTGCCTGCGTATCTTCTCCTTGAAGGAGGTGCACCGCTCCAGCTCGCCCTTGTAGGCGTTCATGTTCAGCAGCAGAAACAACTCGGTTACCTCGGGCACATCGCTTTGGATGTAGAGGGTGGCCGCCTCCGGATCAATGCCGGCCGCCAGGTATTCGACCAGCACCTGCCGCACGTTCTGGTGCAGGTCGGAAGGGGTGGGATGGGTGGTCAGCGAATGGTAATCGGCAATAAAAAAATAACAGTGGTGCTGGTGCTGCATCTTTACAAAATTCCTGATCGCACCAAAGTAATTGCCCAGGTGCAAATGCCCGGTAGATCGTATACCGCTCAGTACAGTTTCCATTGGTTGATTAATTCGTAGTTTTAGGTTTTTCGGTCTGTGCCTGCTCAGCGAAGCCCCTCCTCCTTGTTCGGGAAGCGGATGTCCTTCACGTTCAGCTGGAGGCTGGTGCTGCCGTTCCAGGAATTTTCTTCCAGCTGGTAGGCGATGTCAAAATATTTGTTCTCCAGCATGTTCTGTATCTGATTCCCCTGCTGGAAGGCAATGGCCGGCAGCTCGGGGATGCCTGCACCGGCCTGGGTTACCTTGAACTTCAGGTGTTTGTTGCCCACCACTCTTGGGTATCCGTGGGTGGTACAGCACCTGGAAACAAAAACCGGGTTCACGTTCCCGGGCCCGAACGGCCCGAATTGTTTCAGTATCCTGAAAAACTTCCCCTGAATGTGATTCAGTCCGATCTCTCCGTGTACCTCGACCTGGGGCACCAGCATGTCGTCGGTGATGCTTTCTTCGACCACCCGTGTGAATTTTTGTTTGAACGCTTCCAGGTTCTCCGGCTTCAGACTCAGCCCGGCGGCATACATATGCCCGCCAAAATGCTCCAGCAGCTCGCTGCAGGCATCAATGGCGTTGTACACATCGAAGCCCTTGACCGACCTGGCCTAACCCGTGATCAGTCCATTGGATTCGGTCAGGATGATGGTGGGGCGGTAATGGCTTTCGATGAGGCGGGAAGCCACAATGCCGATCACCCCTTTGTGCCAGGTGGGATTGTAGAGCACGGTACACCTGGCGGTTTTCAGCCAGGGATCCTTGCTGATGAGCGACATGGCCTGGCGGGTGATGTCGGTATCCAGACTTCGGCGTTCGGTGTTGTTGTCGTTGATGCCCAGGCTGAGCTCATGGGTCTCGCCCATTTTTTTACATACCAGCAGGTCGACGGCCTTCTTGCCTTTCTGAATGCGGCCAGCCGCATTGATCTTTGGGCCGATCAGAAACATCAGGTCGTTGATCAGGATCTCTCGGGTGAACACCGTAAACTTGCCTGGGGCGGTCTTGCGGAATATGTTGCTGTAAAACAGGATGGACTCCAGGCCGGCCCTGGGGTGGAAGTTCAGCCGGTTCAGTCCGTGGTAGGCCAGTATCCTGTTCTCTCCTGTAATGGGCACCACATCGGCTGCGATGCTTACCACCACCAGGTCGAGCAACTCCTCCAGCTTGGCGAAGGGAAGGCGTTGCCGCTGATAGAAAGCCTGTGCCAGTTTGAACCCCAGCCCGCATCCCGACAGCTCTTTGTACGGATAGGGACAGTCGGGTTGCTTGGGGTCGACCACGGCCGCTGCCTGCAGGGGCTTGTCATCGGGGCGGTGGTGGTCGACTACGATGAAGTCGATGCCCAGGCCGGCTGCATAGGCCACCTGCTCGTGTGCCTTGATGCCACAGTCGAGCGCGATGATCAGTGTTACCCCGCTTTGTTTTGCGTAGTCGATGCCCTGGTAAGAAATGCCATAGCCCTCGGTATAGCGGTCGGGGATGTAGTAGTCGATCAGCGAATGGAACTCCTTTAAAAAATCGTATACGAGGGCCACGGCCGTGGTGCCGTCCACATCGTAGTCGCCATACACCAGTATCCGCTCCTCATGTTCAATGGCACGGAGTATCCTTTTCACTGCCACATCCATGTCTTTCAGCAAGAAAGGATCGTGCAGGTTGTCCAGAGAGGGCCGGAAATAATCGCGTGCTTCCGAATAGCTGGCAATGCCTCTTTGTGCCAGCAAACGGGCAAGCGTCGGTTCTATTTTGAGTGAGGTGGCGAGTTTTTCGACTAGTTCGGCATTTGTGTCATCTTTTAGCACCCACCGTTTATTCAGCATTCTGTTTTTTTACCGTAAAGATAATAAAAAACGGTGGGGGCTGCTGCCTTACTTTTCGGTGACGATGGTGATGTGGTTGTCTTTCACATGCACAACACCTCCGGCAATGGTCATAAACACGGTGTTTCGCAGGCTGTCGATGATCTTTACCCTGCCCTTTCCGAGCAGGGCCACAATGGGTGCATGGTTGTGGAGCACCTCAAAAGACCCCATGTTTCCGGGCATCTGTACCAGGCTCACCTCGCCTGCGTACAGTTTTTTCTCGGGGCTGACAATTTCAAGATGCATTGCCGGGTTTTTTGTTGTGCCTGTTGAGGATGGCCTGGCCTTTTTCCTTCACCTGCTCTATGGTGCCGTTCAGGCTGAAGGCCGATTCGGGGTATTGGTCCATCTCACCCTCCAATATCATGGAAAATCCCCTGATGGTCTCTTCGAGCGACACAGAGCTGCCTTTGAGACCGGTGTATTGCTGGGCCACGAAAAAGGGCTGGCTCAAAAACCGCTGCACCTTGCGGGCGCGTTTGACCACCAGCTGGTCTTCGTCCGAGAGCTCTTCGACTCCCAAAATGGCAATGATGTCCTGGAGTTCCCGGTATCGCTGCAATATCTGTTTTACCTCCCTGGCGGTGCGGTAGTGTTCCTGGCCCACGATATCGGGCGAGAGCAGCCTGGAGGATGAATCCAGAGGGTCGACGGCAGGGTAGATGCCCAGTTCGAAGATCTTCCGGCTGAGCACGGTGGTGGCATCCAGGTGGGCAAAGGTGGTGGCGGGGGCGGGGTCGGTGAGGTCGTCGGCCGGCACATAAATAGCCTGTACCGAAGTGATGGAGCCCCGTTTGGTGGAGGTGATGCGTTCCTGCAGCAGCCCCATCTCGGAGGCCAGTGTGGGTTGGTAGCCCACGGCTGAAGGCATTCGCCCCAGCAGGGCAGACACCTCCGAGCCGGCCTGGGTAAAACGGAAAATATTGTCAATAAAGAACAGGATGTCGTTGCCCCCGGCTTCTCCCTCGCCATCGCGGAAGTACTCGGCAATGGCCAGGCCCGACAGCGCTACCCTGGCCCTGGCACCGGGTTGTTCGTTCATCTGCCCGAAAACCAGGGTGGCCTGAGAGTTGGCCAGGGCCTCGCGGTCAACCAGCGAAAGGTCCCAATTCCCTTTTTTCATCGATGCCCTGAAGGCGGCGCCGTAGTCGATCACTCCCGATTCGATCATCTCCCGCAGCAGGTCATTGCCTTCGCGGGTACGTTCGCCCACCCCGGCAAATACGCTTTTGCCCTGGTACCCCTTGGCGATGTTGTTGATCAGCTCCATGATGAGGATGGTCTTGCCAACGCCGGCACCCCCGAAGAGCCCGACTTTCCCGCCCTTGGGGTAGGGCATGAGCAGATCGATCACTTTGATGCCCGTATGAAGAATTTCGTCGCCGATTTTCAGCTGGTCGTATTTTGGGGGGTCGCTGTGGATGTCGTAGCGTTTGGGGGTTTCCACCTCCCCGAGCCCATCGATGGGCTGGCCGATGACGTTGAACAGCCTCCCGCGGACTGCCTCCCCGGCCGGCATGGTGATGGGCCCGCCCGAACATACCACCTTCATGCCACGGCACAGGCCATCGGTGGCGTCCATGGCGATGGTCCGGATGGTGTCTTCGCCCAGGTGTTGCTGGCATTCGAGCACAATGCGGTGCCCGTGTTCGTTGAACACTTCCATCGACTCGTAAATATCAGGAAGGTCTTCCCTGCCCTCAAAGATCACATCGACCACCGGACCGATCACCTGGGAAACCTTGCCGGTGCTATTTTTGTTTTCCATGAACCAAGCCGGAGTTGTCCGGCCTCCGGGGGCAAATAATCTGCCACCGGGCCTGCCGGAATTTATCTATACGAAAATACGTTTTTTTATCATGCACTGCGGATCGAATCCCCCCATCTCTCCCCTTGCTTTCAAAAAAAAGTCATTATTTTTACGGGGGTCAACGGCAGTAGCCAGGCCGCTGTTTGACGGGTAAGCTTTCTGTTGTCAGGCCCGGCAGCTGAACCAGAGAAAAAAAACGAACATGAACCATCCGGTAGTCCCTGCCCGTCCTGAACATACCATCTCCCCCGGCCGCCTTGCCGGACACGGGGGTTTTGGGGCCTGCGTGCTCTCGTTTTTTGACGGAATGCACGCTCACCACCGGCAATTGCTGTCGGAGGGCCTCAGCCGGTGTGGGGGCGACCCCGGCAGCCTCCTGGTCATCATGGCTTATGTAGACGATGACCCTGGCTGCCCTGCCTCCGGGGTGAGTTGCCTGCTGACTCCGTCCGAGCGCCTGCAAATGCTTCTTGCCCGTGGGGCCCGCCATGTGCTTCCGTGGGCTTTTCCCAGGCCCCACAGCGCAGAACCCCTGATGGGGTGGCCGGCAGAACCTTCCTTGCTGGCCGGCAAAGTGCCGGTGTTCATTCCGGGGGCCGACCTCTGGGAAAACCCCCACTTTACCAGCTTCCTGCAAGAGCAAAAAGGCGACAGCGGGGGTCCGGCCGGGGCAGTGGAGGATACGTTCAGGGGAAGCGGCGACAGGCTGTGGCAGCAAATCAGCAAACTCATCGAAACGGGGAGTGTGGAACAGGCCTCCGCCAAACTGGGCTATGCCTATCCGCTCGAAGGCCTTGTGGTGGAAGGAAACAGGATCGGGCGCACATTGGGCTATCCCACGGCCAACCTGCGGGTGTTATCGGCATTAAAGTTGCTTCCCATGCAGGGGGTGTATGTGGGCATGGCCAGGGTGGAAGGGAGCTGGCACCGGGGGATGATCAATATCGGCATCCGGCCTACCCTCGACATGGCAAACGTGACCATCGAGGTGCATTTGTTCGACTACAACCAAAACATCTACGGACAACCCATTGCGCTGGCCTTTTTGCAGCGCATCCGCCACGAGATGCGTTTCAGCTCGCTGGGCGAACTCAGGCACCAGCTCGATCTCGACCGCGAAAAGGCTCTGGAGGTGTTCGGCGAATTGGCCCCTCGGCTGAAAATAAACGGCGATTTTGTGTTTCTGAAGGTCAACGGATGACCTTCAGATGGTCATGATGTCTTCTTCCTTGATCTCCACCAGCTTGTCGATCATGGCGGTATGCTTGTTGGTGAGTTCCTGGATATTGTTTTCAAAAACCTTTACCAGGTCTTCGGGCACCCCTTCCTTTTCCAGTTTCTTGGCCGCATCGATGGCCTCCCTCCGGATGTTGCGGACACTGACCTTGGTGTTCTCCGCTTCGCTCTTTACCTGTTTCATCAGGTCTCGGCGCCTTTCTTCGGTAAGGGGTGGGACTGCAATGCGGATCTGGGTGCCGTCGTTCTGTGGGTTGAAGCCCAGGTTGGCCGCCTGGATGGCTTTTTCGATGGGGCCCAGCAGGTTTTTTTCCCAGGGCTGCACCAGGATCGACCGGGGGTCGGGGGTGTTGATGTTCGACACCTGCGACAGTTTGGTGGGGGTGCCGTAGTAATCCACCTTCACGCTGTCGAGCATCTGGGGGTTGGCTTTCCCCGCACGCACCTTGATCATCTCCTTTTCGAGGTGGGAGACCGATTTGCCCATCTTCTCTTCGGCCTCGGCAAATAAAAAATCCAGTTCTTCGTGCATTGTGTTGTTGTTTTGGTTGGTTGTCTGGCAAACACAAATGTAAGAATAATTAAAAAAAAACGCGTAAACTTGCACATACATCTTCTAAAAACCCCCCATCATGTCATATTATAAAAGGATCATGCTGAAACTCAGCGGAGAGTCGCTGGCCGGGGAGAATCGCCTGGGCATCGATGCGGCCGCCCTCGACCGCTATGCACGTGAGATCCAGTCGCTGACCGGGGCGGGAGTCGAAACAGCCCTGGTACTTGGGGGTGGGAATATTTTCAGGGGGTTGCAGGGGGTAAGCAAGGGCTACGACAGGGTGTACGGCGACCAGATGGGCATGCTGGCCACCGTTGTCAACAGCATGGCCCTGCAGATGGTTTTGGAGGGCAGGGGGTTGAAGGTGGCCGTGTTGTCGGGCATTCCCATTGAGACCATTTGCGAGCGGATGAGCCGGCGGCGGGCCCTGCAGCTTTTATCGGATGGCTACGTGGTGATCATTGCAGGGGGCACCGGCAATCCCTTTTTCACCACCGACTCGGCTGCCGCCCTGCGCGCCCTGGAGGTGGAAGCCGATGTGTTGCTGAAAGCCACCCGGGTAGACGGCATTTATTCGGCCGATCCCGAAAAGGAGTCCGGCGCGCTTCGCTACGACACCCTTACCTATGAGCAGGCCATGGAACGCAGGCTGCAGATCATGGACCAGACGGCTTTTGCCCTGTGCAAAGAGAACACCCTCCCCATGATCGTTTATAACGTCAATGAAGAGGGTGCTTTGTATGATATTGTGGTAAACGGGCAGAAACGGGGCACCCTGGTTACGACAGCGAAAGGCGCTTAAAGGCGATGACTTTCAGTTCCTTGTCGTTGGCGGCCAGCATCTGTCCTACGGTCTTCTTGCTGTCCATGATGTAATCCTGGTTGATCAGGGTGCTTTCCTTGAAGAATTTGTTCAGCTTGCCCATGGCGATCTTCTCGGCCAGCTCTTCGGGCTTGCCTTCCTGCAGGGCCTGTTCTTTCCCGATCTCGATCTCCTTTTCGATGATCATCGGGTCTACATCGTCTTTGTCGACGGCTACAGGCGACATGGCAGCGATCTGCATCACGATGTCTTTCCCGATAATGTCGATGTCGGCTACATCAGCCTTGTTCAGGGCGGCGATGGAGGCGATTCGGTTGCCCGGGTGAGTGTAGGCAAATGCCCTGGCTCCGGCAACCACTTCGTAGGCGCTCAGCTCCATTTTTTCGCCTGTTTTGCCGATCATGTCGGTGATGTTCTCTTCTATGCTGCGTCCGTTCATGTCGGCGGCCTTCAGTTCGTCGAGGTCCGAAATGTCTTTGGTGACGGCCAGGTTGAGGATGGCATGTGCAAAGTCGATCACCTCGGCGTTCTGTGCCACGAAACCGGTTTCGCAGTTCAGGATCAGGGCGGCTGCCTTGTTGGCGTCGTCGTTGGTCCTGCTCAGCACCACGCCTTCCCTGGCTTCGCGGCCTGCACGGCTGCTGGCCAGCTTCTGGCCTTTCTTGCGCAGGATATCAATGGCTTTTTCAAAATCTCCTTCGGCCTCTACCAGTGCCTTCTTGCAATGCATCATGCCTGCACCGGTTTTCTGGCGTAGTTTGTTGACATCGGCGGCGGTTATGTTTGACATATCTTGTGTTGGATTTTAGGGATTATCGAATCGTTTTCTTTCTTGAGGGGGTCTACTGCTTCCTGGGGCGCTTGCCTCCCGGACGTCTGCCAGGTGCCTTGGTGCTTTTGCCGGCCTTGTCGGCACCTTATTCGGCATCGAGCTTCACCTTTTTGGCGATGCGCTCTTTTTTCTCGGCCAGTTCGTCTTCGGTAAGCTCTTCGTCGCGGGCCTCGTCAATGGCCTGCAGTCGCTGTCTTTCCCTTTCCTGCTCCTGCTCCCGCTCTTCCTCTTCTTCGGCAGCCTTGTCTTTTTCCATCTTGCGCTCGACAAGGCCTTCCTGGATGGCTTCGACCATCAGCCGGGTAACAATGTGGATCGACTTGGATGCATCGTCGTTGGCCGGGATGGGGAAATCGACCTCCAGGGGGTTGGCGTTGGTGTCGACAATGGCAAAAGTGGGGATGTTCAGCTTCCTGGCTTCAGCCACGGCAATATGCTCCTTGCAGATGTCTACCACAAAGATGGCTGCGGGCAGTCTGTTCAGATCGACGATGCTGCCAAGCAACTTGTCGAGTTTGGCACGCTCCCTGAGTATCTGCAGCCGTTCCCTTTTCGACATATTGTCGAAAGTGCCGTCGGTCTCCATCTTGTCGATGGCGCTTATTTTGCGCACCGCCTTACGGATGGTGGCAAAATTGGTGAGCATCCCTCCCGGCCACCTCTCGGTAACGTAGGGCATGTTGATCTCTTTCACCAGTTCGGCTACCGTTTCTTTGGCCTGCTTCTTGGTGGCCACGAACAGGATCTTCTTCCCGGAGCGGGCAATCTGCTTGAGTGCAGCACCGGCTTCTTCTATTTTGGCAACGGTCTTGTTCAGGTCAATGATATGGATGCCGTTTAGCTCCATGAAAATATAGGGGGCCATGTTCGGATTCCACTTTCTTTTCAGGTGGCCAAAATGTACGCCGGCATCTAAGAGCTCATTATAATTTGTTCTTGCCATGTTGTAAGGGATAATGT
Organism: Bacteroidales bacterium; assembly: GCA_003560165.1. Lineage (GTDB taxonomy): Bacteria > Bacteroidota > Bacteroidia > Bacteroidales > UBA7960 > PUPG01. Next base: position 1,282 of record PWJC01000036.1, on the reverse strand, counting down.
TCTGAAAATGTGATTAACGTTTGCTGAACTGGAATTTCTTCCTGGCCTTTTTCTGACCTGGTTTTTTCCGTTCTACCATGCGGGGGTCTCTCATCAGCAGGCCCTTGGCCTTGAGGGGTGGCCTGAATTCGGGGTCGATCTCAACCAGTGCCTTGGAAATGGCCAGGCGGAGAGCCTCGGCCTGGCCTTTGATGCCGCCGCCGTTGAGGTTGACCTTGACATCGTATTTGCCCTGTTGGTTGGTGATATCGAAAGGCTGAGTTACAAGGTATTGTAAGATGCCCGTGGGGAAATATTCTTTGTAGTCCTTGTTGTTGATGGTGATCCGGCCGTCGCCGGCTTTCAGGTAAATCCTGGCCACTGCCGTTTTCCTTCTTCCTGAGGTGTTGTTTACTTCCATGCCTAATTGATTGAATTGAGGTTGATTACTTTGGGTTCCTGTGCCTGATGCGGGTGTTCGCTTCCTTCGTAAACCCTGAGGTTGCGGAAGATCTCACTGCCCAGGCGGTTCTTGGGAAGCATGCCTTTGACGGCTTTTTCGATGATGGTCCCGGGCTTTTTGGCGAGCATTTGCTTTACGGTGGTAAAGCGTTGTCCGCCGGGATATCCGGTGTGGCGCACATATTCTTTCTGATCCCATTTGTTGCCCGAAAGCTGGATTTTTTCTGCATTGATGATGATCACGTGATCGCCGCAGTCAACATGGGGGGTGTAGTTGGGGCGGTGCTTGCCCCTGAGCAGGATGGCAACCTTTGAGGCCAGGCGGCCCAGGATCTGGTCCTTGGCGTCAACAACCACCCATTGCTTGGTTACGGTGGCATTGTTTGCCGAAACGGTTTTATAGCTTAAAGTATTCATTTGTTGCTTAATTTGCTGTGTCTGGTTTTTTAATAACACATTCCACCCCAGGAATCAAAGGGGTGCAAAGTTAAAATTTAGTTTCGGTTCGGGCAAATTTTATTAACAATAAATTGTTAACAAACAACCCGGCTGCGACTGGATAATCAAACGGGCTCAAATTCAGGCTGCAAAGATAGGGAAAAAAATTGAAAGTCCCCGAAAAGTTTTGTCCACTGCCCGCAGGCAGTGCGTTGGTTAAAACCAGGAAAAACACAACAGGTTTAAAAGTTTAAGAGTTTAAGAGTTGAAGAGTTTAAGAGTTGAAGAGTTTAAGAGTTGAAGAGTTGAAGAGTTGAAGAGTTGAAGAGTTGAAGAGTTGAAGAGTTGAAGAGTTGAAGAGTTTAAGAGTTGAAGAGTTGAAGAGTTGAAGAGTTGAAGAGTT
>PWJC01000057.1 GCA_003560165.1 Bacteroidales bacterium | reverse complement strand
TAGCCCGACAGGGTGCTGAGCCATTCTTCGTAAGACTTTACCGTGTTTGCTTGTGCGCCGGAAAAACCCGTGACTTTTTCGGTCGCTTATCCCCGGGACTGGTTATATCCGCCTGGCCAGGTAACCCGCATACATCCAGGCACCTGCCGCCATCGCTGTATCTTTCAGCAACATGGTCATGCCCATCTGGTCGCCCCCGATTGCCGCCGGAAGATGTATGGTCAGGGCGAAGATCAGCAGCATGATACCAAGCAAAAAGCCGGCCCAGTAGTCCCATACACGCGCCATAATGCCTACGGCTGCGGCAATCAGTGCAATCCCGGTCAGAATGACCCAGAATGCGGATCCAGGGATCCACTGTGGCACCATGCCCGCCATGGCCTGGGTATTCATGAAGTGAAACAGTCCGAAGATCAGGATGGGAACCGAGAACAGGAAGCGGGAGAGGGTCTTGGTAAGGAAGTCCATTTTGTCAGGGGTTTGTTGAATAATAAGGTTTGTTTTTGAAAATAAACAACCATGCAGTTGTATAAACAAATGTATGTTTTTTCCTGAAATCTCCAAACCGTACAGAAAAAAATGCAGAATGACACCGGCATTTCCTGGCAAATTGCTGGTTTATTTGTCCTGTTACTTCCGTTATGATTTTAATCACCAGATAAACAGGGAGATAAAATTTTTTAAAAAATAAATGCGTTTTTATTGGAAAATTAAAAAAACCTCATTACATTTGTAGTGTAATAGATGTGTAGTACACTAAAACATAAAAATTATGGTCCTTATTGAGAATCTCGAATTTGGTTATACCAGGCGGCAGACCTTGTTTGACAACCTGGACCTGAAATTGCTCCCCGGCAACATCTACGGTTTGCTGGGCCGCAATGGTGCGGGCAAGACCACGCTGTTAAAGTTGATGGCCGGCCTGGTTTTTCCACGGCACGGGCAATCGGTGGTGGCTGACTACCAGTCGAAAAACCGGGTTCCTGCCTGCCTGGAAAACATTTGTTTCATTCCGGAAGAGTACCACCTGCCTTCGGTGCGCATCGACCGCTATATTTCAATCAATGCGCCCTTTTATTCTGGTTTCGACTACGACAAGCTCGAATGGCTTCTCAGGGAATTTCAGCTGCAGCCCGGCCATAAACTGCACCAGTTGTCTTTCGGTCAGAAGAAAAAGTTTTTGCTGGCTTTTGGTTTATCGACCTCTGCACGGCTGCTGCTTATGGATGAACCCACCAACGGCCTCGACATTCCGTCAAAGAGCCAGTTCCGGCGTGTGATCACGGCTTCGGTAAACGAGGAACAATGCGTGTTGATCTCCACCCACCAGGTCCGCGACCTGGAAAACCTGATCGATCCGGTAATCATTATTGAAAACGGAAAGATCATTTTCAACCGGGGGGTGGATGAAATCAGCTCGGCCCTTGTTTTTGAGACCATTCCGGTGATCAGGGAAAACATGCGCCCCATCTACCACGAAGAGCAGCTGGGGGGCTATCAGGCCATCATGCCCAACATACACGGGCGCGACAGCCGGCTGGATATCGAACTCCTGTTCAATGGCGTTATTGCCAATCCCGAGGGGATCAATTATGCATTCAAATCATAGACAGACATGAAACAGAACAATATTTTCAGTATAAGGCGGCTCTATCTGCTCATCAGGCGCTATGTTTTGTCAAACACCAGCGGCCTGTTCATTGCATTTGGCGGGCTGGCAGGCACCCTGATGGTAATTTCCCTGCTGGTGGCTTATTTCAACCCCGCTAACCTGCCGGGCCTGATCCCGTTTTACCTTTCCATCATGTTCATCGGAGGGTATATCTTTACCAGCAATATTTTTTCTGAACTGGATTACCCCCGCAGGGCCCATCATTACCTTACTCTCCCGGTTTCCGTTACCGAACGCCTTGGCAGTGCCTGGATCGTTACCGGCATCCTTTATCCGCTGCTGGCCTTTCTGTCCATCGGCCTGATTGTTTTCGTTGCCAATCTGATCATGAATTTTGCGTTTGATCTTCAACCTTTTCAGGGAGTGTTCTCGCAAACGGGCTTGAATGCCATCAGGACCTATCTGGTCACCCAATCGGTATTTCTGCTGGGAGCTGCTTATTTCAGAAAGAACAACTTCTTGAAGACCTTGCTGGCCATGTTTGTGGTGGGCATGGTACTTGCGGTCATTACCGGACTTTTCGGCTGGATGCTGTTATCGCCCTATGTACCGGGCGGAGAGTTTTCCATTGGGCCGGGCAATTTGTCGGCAGGCATGGAGTCATTGTTCATGAATACCATCCCGGCCACTGCCCGCATCCTGTTCAATTACCTGGCTGTGCCGTTTTTCCTGGCAGTGACATGGTTTACCTTAAAAGAAAGGGAGGTGTAAAGATGGAATTTAATGAAGGCCAAGCCATTTATCTGCAGATTGCCGACTATTTTTGCGAACGCATCCTGAAAAAACAGTGGAAACAAGGAGAGAAGATCCCTTCGATCCGGGAAATTGCCGTCCAGGTAGAGGTCAACCCGAACACGGCCATACGAACCTATAATTTTCTTCAGGAAAAAGGCATTATTTACAACAAACGGGGCATCGGCTACTTCGTGTCGGACAATGGGTATCAGAAAACCCTCGATTTTAAGAAAGATAAATTCATCGGCGAAGACCTGCCGCAGATATTTTATACGATGGATATGCTCAAGCTCGATGTCAAAGACCTGTAAAAGTATTATGCATTGTTCAGGGAACAACTCATCCGCTGATGCCCGTTTGTTGACAGTTAAAGCAATTGTGTACAAAATAAAACCGATAAAGATGAAGACAGCCAGTAAAATCCTGCTTGCGGCTTTTGCCCTTGTGGTCATTGTCCTGTTCTTTCTGATGCTGGCCCTGCGCAACGAACTCGGGCGTGAGGTCATCCACGGGAGCGGGCAGAGACGAACGGTCAATTACGAAATGCCTGCCTTTGATGCTGTGGAGGTCCACGGTCAGCTGCGGGTAAGCCTGGTGCAGACCGGCAATTACCGGGTGCAGTTAACCGCCGACGACAATATCCTGGAACTGATAACCTCCGAGGTCGACAGGGGCAGACTGCGCGTCTCACTGGACGATCGCGTTGCACGTGAAGTAACGATTGAAGTACAACTGGAACTGGACGTGCTCAAAAGCCTGACAGGCACTGGAGGAGTTACTCTGCATGGCCCGGAAACCCTCAGGGGAGGGCGGCTGGTACATCAGTTGGGCACCGGCGCAAGAAGCACGCTGAATCTGGAATACGATGAGGTAGAACTCGGGGCGCAGATGGGCTCGGTGGTTTCCTTAGCGGGGAGAGCGGGTACGCTCTCGGCCGACATCAGGAACGGGGCCATTCTGGAGGCCGGGCAATTTGAGGTTGCCAGTGCCGAGATTGCCTGCAGGAACGGAGCCGTGGCCAGCTTGAAAGTCAGCCGGAAGCTGACGGCCCGTGCCGGCCAGGGCAGTGTGATCAATTACTCAGGCAATCCGGACCAGACCAGTTTTACCACCAGCCGGGGGGGGCAAATTGTCCGTAATCCCGGCAGGGGAGGAGAATGATATCGAACAGATAACAATACGTAGATGTATTTTTCCCGGATAAAACAATTCCTGAAGCGGGCATTGTCGGCTGCCGGTATCGATCTGACGCGGAACATGTATTACGACCGCCTGACAGCCCGCATACTCAAGCGCCTGCTCCACAAGCATTCCAATTGCATCGATGTAGGCAGTCACCAGGGGGAATTCATTGACCGCATCCTTCGACTTGCGCCCGGGGGCATGCACTTTGCCTTTGAACCCATTCCCGCCTATTATACGGAAGTTAACCGGAGGTATGGCGACCGCATCAGAGTGTATCCCTATGCCTTGTCGGACAAAAGCGGTACTGCCTCATTTTGTTATGTGCGCAATGCCCCGTCTTACAGTGGGCTGAAAAAAAGAAAATACGCCGTTGAATACCCCGACATAGAGGAAATTGACGTGGAAATGCGAAGGCTCGACCAGCTCATTCCGCCCGATTTGCCAGTCGCCTTCATCAAGATCGATGTGGAAGGTGCCGAATACCAGGTCATCAGAGGGGGGAGGGAACTCATCAAACGATCCCGTCCGTGTATTGTATTTGAATTCGGTCTGGGGGGCAGCAATTATTATCATGCCCCCCCCCGCGATATGTATGAGTTGCTGGTAGAGGAATGCGGGCTGAAGCTTTCGCTGTTGCCCGCATTTTTAAACGGGGAAGCTGCCCTGACGCTGCCCGGCTTTGAATCGCATTACCTGAAAAAGAATGAATACTATTTCATTGCCCATCCCCAAAACCTGCCGGCCGGGATTGGCCATGGTGGCTGACCGGCATCCGCCGGAAAGGGGTCGTCAGATGCCAAAAAACCAGGAAGCGATCGAAAAATAGATCAGCACCCCGCAAATATCGGCAATGGAAGTGATCAGGGGGGCGCTTGCCGTGGCCGGGTCGAGTCTCAGACGGGTGAAGATAAATGGCAGCAGCATACCCACCAGGCTGCCTGTGAGTACCGTAAGCACCATGGTGATCATGACCACCAGCATTATTTCGGGGGCCCTGAAGCTGGCCACCAGGGCAACGGCGAAGGCCATGGTGATGCCCAGCAGCAGGGCCACCAGAAACTCCCTGCCAAACAGCCTGAGCCAGTCTTTTAACTCCACGTCGCCAACGGCCAGGGCGCGGATCATCAGGGTGGCCGACTGGGCTCCGGCGTTTCCGCCGCTGTCGATCAGCAGAGGGAGAAAGAACACCAGGGCAACCACCGATTCGATGACATTCTCAAAACTGGCAATGGCGGCGCCGGAGAACACATTCATGAATACCAGGATGGAAAGCCAGACAATGCGTTTTTTGTATAAGTTTAAAAGTCTGATCTTCAGTGGGTTAAAAATAGCATCCTGGATGGATCCAAATTTATGGAAGTCTTCGGTCGACTCTTCTTCGGCCACATCCATCACATCATCAAAGGTGACAATGCCAAGAAGCACCCCCTTGGTATCGGTTACAGGCAGGGCCACCCTGTCGTGGTCTCTGAAGACACCGATGGCTACCTCCTGGTCGTCGGTAGCGTTCAGGGCAACAAAACGGTGGTCCATGATGGAGGAAATGGTTTGTCCCGGCGAAGCCAGGATGATCTCCTTGATGCGGATGTCGTCGATGAGCCTCATGTCATCGTCAACAACATAGATCACATTCAGGGTCTCGGAGTCCCGTCCGTATTTGCGGATATGTTCCAGAGACTCTTCCACGGAATAATGGGGCTTTACGGCCACGTATTCGGGGGTCATCAAACGGCCGATACTGTCTTCGGGATACCCGAGCAGCTGGGTAGCAATTTTTCGTTCTTCGGCCGAAAGCAGCTGGATGAAGCGCTGGGTGATCTCGCCCGGGAGTTCTTCGAAAAAAGCGGTCCTGTCGTCGGGATCAAGGTCGTTCAGCAGGGTGGTGATCAGCTGGGCGTTCTGGGCCAGGCTTTCGATGATCTCTTCCTGTTTGTCGTGTGAAAGGTGCTGGAAGGTTTCCTTTGCCTGTTGCCTGGATAGCAGCCGGAATAAAATGACGTTGACCGAAGGAGGAAGTTCCTCAATGATTTCGGCGATTTGAAAGGCTTCGTATTCGTTGATCATCCGCTTCACGACTTTCCATTCGCGATTCCTGATCAATTGTTGAAAATCCTCTTTGATGTCGATCATAATACGCTCCCTGTTTGGTTCACTCAAAGAAAAAGGCACCACCGCACAAATTTAATTATTTTTGTCCGGAGCCCGTTGCGCAGGGATTTAATCCATAAAATTTATATGCATTAAAAGTTACATAATTAATATTATGTTAAGTTTGCGGTTGAAAAGAAACAGGGAAACAGCTCATGCCTGCTTCCCTGCCCGATCGATCTTATGCATCCTGAAAATTACATCTCTTCTTCGACGCCGAAATATTTGATGTAGAGATCTTCTATCTCTTCCAGTTTATCCTGTTGCCCGGTCCTGGCATACAACTGCACAAGCGAAACAACGACCACCTCGTAATTGGGATCGTCGGGTTCAATCATGTCCTTGGAGCGTTCCAGATAAGGCTGTGCCTGAAGCCACGCCTGGCGGAACTCTTCCTCGTCCTCTTCATAGCGCGCAAAGTCATGTGTCTGGCGAAGCCTTTCGTCGGCTTGCTCAAAGATTCGTATTCCCTCGTTAAAATACAGTACGCCCAGGTTGTACACCGCATCAAAATAATCAGGGTTCAGCTCAATGGCTTTTTCGTAGGCCTCTGCGGCCTGCTCGAAGGCAAATTCCCTCTCCTCTGCAGTATAGGTGGTATCCTGTGACATTTTGTCGTAGTTTGCCCCAAAGGCAAAGTACAGGTTGGGGTTTTCGGGATCTCTCTGGATGGCGATATCCAAAACCTTCCTGGCCTGCTCCACGTCGCCGGTAAAAATATGGATATTGGCTTCGGTAAAGATCAGGTCGAGGTCATCGGGATAGCGGTCACGGCCTTCCTGAATGTATACGGTGCCCTGCAGGGTATCTCCCTGGGCCAGGGTGATATTGGAAAGCGACGAATAGATAAAGGGCTGGTCGTACTCCATTTCCCTGAGGTCAAGGTAAATTTCCTTTGCCCTTTCGTAAGCGCCCCCCAGCTCGGCCGACAGGGCGGCATTGTAATAGGTTGTGGTGTCCACCGATTCGAACGACAGTCCGAGTTCGTATGACCTCAAAAAGTAGTCACTGGCAGCCGTCCACCGGCTATCGTTGTAAGCCTCCACCCCTGCATTGAAGGTCAGCTCCGATAAAAAGAGCAAACCCTGCTGGATTTCCAGGATGAATTCATTGTTCGTGTCGAGCTGCTCTGCCCTGCTCAGGGCATGGTCGGCCTTGGCTACCGGCTCATCCACCAGGTCGCGGATCTCGGGATCTTCGTTCATGGAGATCTCCATATAGATCTGTGCTGCCGTGACCCAGGTTTCGGGGTCATTTATAGTTTCCTGGTGTTCAATGGCCGGGGTGATGTGTTCCAGTGCGGCCTCCAGGTTACCCCGGTTTAGCTGCCGGGATGCCCTCCTGAGTTCCCGGCTCTGTGCCTGTGCCAGGGACGCGGCAAATAACATGAATATGAGAAAAAATACAGTCCTTTTCATTGAGATGATTTTTTTGTTTTTTTTAAAAAGTGTTTCTAAACATCCGACAACTCATTATCGCAAAATTATGAATTATTTGATTCGATGCAATGGGCGGCTCAAAAAACACATTATCCGGTATTTTCCGGGCTTTCTTCATCCACCCCTTCTTCCTGAACCCCGTTGAGGGCTTTTTCCTGCACTTTGGTAACCGCTGCGATCTTGTCGTCGTTCTTTAAGTTAATGAGTTTCACCCCCTGGGTGGCCCTGCCCATTTCCCTCAATGTGGATACGGGCAAACGGATGGTGATCCCGGTTTTGTTGATGATCATCAGATCATCTGTATCCTCTACATTCACCATGGCGATCATTGCTCCGGTCTTATCTGTGATATTCAGCGATTTAACTCCCTTGCCCCCTCTGTGGGTGATCCGGTATTCTTCGAGGGTGGAACGTTTTCCGTAGCCTTTTTCACTAACCACCAGGATGTTGCTCTTTGGATGTTCAACACAAACCATGCCAATAACTTCGTCCTCGGGGCCGGAAAGGCTTATCCCCTTGACACCGGCTGCATTACGTCCGATGGCCCTCACGCTGTCTTCGCGAAAGCGAATGGCTTTGCCCGAGCGCAGGCCGATCAGGATCTCATTTTCCCCATTGGTAAGTGAGGCCTCGATCAGTTCGTCGCCGGGCCGGATGTGAATGGCAATAATGCCGTTGGCCCGTGGCCTGGAGTAGGCAGCCAGGCTGGTTTTCTTGATGATCCCCTTGCGGGTGCAGAGGATGATGTAATTGCTGCCGGTGTATTCTGCGTCGGTGAGGTCCTTCACGTTGACAAAGGCCTTGATCTTGTCGTTCGAAGGAATGTTGATCAGATTCTGTATGGCCCGGCCCTTGGAGGTCTTGGTGCCTTCGGGTATTTCAAATACCCGCATCCAGAAGCACTTGCCCTGTTCGGTGAAAAACAGGAGGTAATTGTGGTTGGTGGCCACAAAGAGGTGTTCCACAAAGTCGTCGTTGCGGGTGGTGGAGCCCCTGCTGCCGCGCCCTCCCCTTCCCTGTGTCCTGAATTCGGAAAGCTGGGTGCGTTTTATGTAGCCCAGATGGGAAATGGTGATCACCACCTCCTCGTCGGGGATGGTGTCTTCAATGCGGAAATCATTGGCCGTGTATTCGATCTCGGTCCGGGTTTTGTCGCCGTACTTTTGTTTCATCTCCCGTAGTTCTTCCTTGATGATGTTCATCCTCAGGGTTATATCGGCCAATACCTCCTTGTAATACTCGATCTTGCTGAGCAGTTCCTCGTATTCTGCCTGCAACTTTTCCCTTTCCAGCCCCGTGAGCCGCTGCAGTCGCATATCGAGGATGGCTTTTGCCTGGATCTCGGTGAGATCAAAGGTTTCCATCAGCCCATTCCTGGCATCCTCGGTGGTCTGGGAGGCCCTGATCAGCGAAATGACGGCATCGATGTTGTCGAGGGCCACCAGCAGGCCCAGCAGCACGTGGGCCCGCTTTTCGGCTTCCCTGAGTTCGTAGGCAGTACGGCGGGAGACCACTTCGTGGCGGTGATCTACAAAATGCCTGATCAGGTCTTTCAGGTTGAGTATCTGCGGCCGTCCGTTTACCAGGGCAATGTTGTTGACATTGAAGGAGCTCTGGAGGGCGGTATGCTGGTAGAGCTGGTTCAGTATCACGTTGGGGATGGCATCCTTGCGGAGTTCGTAAACAATGCGCAGTCCGGTACGGTCCGATTCGTCTCGGATATCGGTGATGCCCTCGATCTTTTTGTCATTGACCAGGTCGGCGGTTTTCCTGATCATCTCTGACTTGTTCACCTGATAGGGTATGGAGGTGACAATAATGACTTCCTTGCCGCTTTCGGCAGTTTCCACAATGGCTTCGCCCCGCATCACAATGCGGCCACGCCCCGTATGGCAGGCGGCCTTAACCCCTTCGTGTCCGTAAATGATCCCCCCTGTCGGAAAGTCGGGCCCCTTGATAAACTCCATCAACCCATCTATTTCGATGTCGTTGTTGTCAATATAGGCAATGGTCCCATCGATCACCTCGCTGATGTTGTGGGGAGGCATGTTGGTGGCCATGCCCACGGCAATCCCCGACGATCCGTTCACCAAAAGGTTGGGCAACCTGGCGGGCAATACGGAGGGTTCGGAGAGGGTATCGTCGAAGTTGAGCTGAAAGTCGACTGTGTCCTTATCGATATCTGCCAGCATTTCCTCGGCCAGCTTTTGCATCCTGGCTTCGGTATACCGCATGGCAGCGGGGCTGTCGCCGTCGATGCTGCCGAAGTTTCCCTGCCCGTCCACCAAGGGGTAGCGCAAAGACCAGTCCTGGGCCATCCTGACCATGGCATCGTATACGGAACTGTCTCCGTGGGGGTGATATTTACCGAGGACCTCCCCTACTATCCTGGCAGACTTTTTGTAAGGCCGGTTACTGAGGGTGCCGAGTTCGGACATCCCGAACAGCACCCGGCGGTGCACCGGCTTCAAACCGTCGCGCACATCGGGCAGGGCCCTCGACACGATCACCGACATGGCATAGTCGATGTAGGCGGCCTTCATTTGAACCTCGATGTCAACTTTTGTTATTTTTTCTTCCGACATGCTGGATATCAATATTTTTAATCAAAAAACCTGGTGGTTCCAGGGTCTACGAAAATACATATTTTTTTCTTACTTAGGAGGGTCCGGGCATCATTTAAAGGTGTTTTTTTCTCAACAAATCCAGTTAATTATTGTTAAACCAATGACGTTGTTAAAAGCATTTTGTGTATCATTGTAAGGAAATTAAATCTGATTGAAAAAAACATATGGAAGCAAAATTTTCACCGGTTGTGAAAGATGTGATCACCTTTAGCCGCGAAGAGGCATTGCGCAACGGAAACGACTATATTGGTATCGAACACCTGTTGCTTGGTCTGATCAGGGAGGGAGAGAACATCGGCATCCAGATACTCACCCAGCTGGGCATCGATCTTGTCCGGATCAAAAAAACCATCGAAGACACCATCAAGGGCAGTTCGCCGAAAAACCGCAATATTGAGAACATACCCCTGGTCAAGCAGGCGGAGCGGGTTTTGAAAATCACCTATTTGGAGGCCAAGCTGTTCCAGAGCGAACTCATCGGCGCCGAACACTTGCTCTTGTCCATACTGAAAGACCAGGACAACCTGGCAACCCGGTTGTTGCATCAGCAAGGGATTGACTATCAATTAATAAAAGACGAGGTAAACCAACTCCGAAGCGGATTTGCCGACGACGAGGACAGCGGGAATATCAGGGATGAGTTATCTCCAGGCAGCGAAGACGATGAAGCCACCGAAAGCGGCGGTTTTGGCAGCCCGGTGAAAAAAACCGGAGAAAAGTCAAACACCCCGGTGCTGGACAATTTTGGCCGCGACCTGACACGGGCTGCCGAGGAAGACCGGCTGGATCCTGTCGTAGGCAGGGAAAAGGAACTTGAGCGGATCGCGCAGATCCTTTCCCGCCGAAAAAAGAACAACCCCATCCTTATCGGCGAGCCCGGAGTGGGCAAGTCGGCCATTGCCGAAGGCCTTGCCCTGCGCATTGTGCAGCGCAAGGTATCACGAGCCCTCTTCACCAAGCGCATCGTTACCCTCGACATTGCTTCCCTGGTTGCCGGAACCAAGTACCGTGGGCAGTTTGAGGAAAGGATGAAAGCCCTCTTGAACGAATTGGAAAAAAACAACGAAGTCATTCTGTTTATCGATGAGTTGCATACCATTGTGGGTGCCGGCGGTGCCTCGGGCTCACTGGATGCCTCCAATATGTTCAAGCCCGCACTGGCACGGGGCGAAATTCAGTGCATCGGCGCTACCACCATGGACGAATACCGTCAGCATATTGAAAAAGACGGAGCCCTCGAACGGCGTTTCCAGAAGATCATCATCGATCCCACTTCGGCAGAGGAAACCATGGAGATCCTGAACAACATCAAATCCAAATACGAAGACCACCACCTGGTGCATTATTCGCCCGAGGCCATTAAGGCCTGTGTGCACCTGACCGATCGCTATGTAAGCGACCGGTATTTGCCCGACAAGGCCATCGATGCCATGGACGAAGCCGGTTCGCGGGTACACATCACCAATATCCGGGTGCCCGAGAACATCATCAATGTTGAATCCAGGATAGATCAGGTAAAGGAAGAAAAAACCAAGGCCATCAAGGCCCAGAAATACGAGCAGGCCGCCAAGTTCCGTGACCAGGAAAGGGAATTGATGGAGCAGCTGGAATTGGAAAAAAAGAAATGGGAAGAGGAATCCCAGCTGCACCGTGAAACCGTGAGCGAACAGAATGTTTCGGAGGTGGTTTCCATGATGACAGGGGTACCCGTGCAACGCATCGCCCTGAACGAAAGCGAACGCCTGATGAGCATGGAAATTGACCTGGAAAAAAGCGTGGTCGGACAAAAAGACGCCATCAAAAAGGTGGTGAAAAGCATCCGCCGCAACAGGGCGGGTTTGAAAGATCCGGCCAAGCCCATCGGTTCCTTTATTTTCCTCGGACCTACCGGTGTGGGTAAAACTCACCTGGCCAAGGTTTTGTCTCAACATTTGTTCGACTCAGACGATGCCATTATCCGCATCGACATGAGCGAATACATGGAGAAATTTGCGGTCAGCCGTCTGGTGGGGGCCCCGCCGGGTTATGTGGGCTATGAAGAAGGCGGACAGCTCACCGAGAAGGTCCGCCGGAAACCCTATTCTGTTTTGCTGCTCGATGAAATAGAGAAAGCCCACCCCGACGTATTCCACCTGCTGCTGCAGATGCTCGACGACGGACAACTTACCGATAGCCTTGGCCGCCGGGTCGATTTTAAGAATACCATCATCATCATGACCTCGAACATCGGTTCGCGGCAGCTCAAGGATTTCGGGATGGGCGTGGGGTTCAGCACCTCTGCCAGGCAGGCGGGCAGTAAAGAATACAGCCAGAGTGTCATCGAAAATGCCCTGAAAAAAACCTTTGCCCCCGAATTCCTGAACAGGGTAGACGACGTGGTAATCTTTGATTCCCTGCAGAAAGAACATATTTTCCGCATTATCGACATTGAACTCAAGCGGTTGTTCAAGCGCATCGGCGATCTGGGCTATACCATCGAACTCACTGAAAATGCCAAGGAGTTCATTGCCGAAAAAGGCTGGGATCCCTCCTACGGCGCCCGGCCTCTGAAACGGGCCATTCAGAAATACCTCGAAGATCCTCTGGCCGAGGAGATCATACGCAGCCATGTCAGCGAAGGCGACGTGATCAACGTAGATTATAACAAGGACGCAGAGGGCGTGGACATAAGCCTCATCAAGGCCGGAGCTGAAAGTACTCCGTCCGGCGGGGCAGAAAAAGAAAAGGGGACCTGATGTCCCCTTTTCTTTTCGATGTTTACTGATTCCTGAATGCGCTTCGCATCACATTCAAATCCTGTATGCGTTGTCTTCAATCAGCCTGGCAGCGATCTGTCGGCGGGCATCCTTCACGTTGACCCCCGAAACGGTGGTCAGAACGGAGATGGCCCCGGCCAGGGAAGCCTGATCGGGCGAGGCGGGCATCGAGTAGACAGCATCCAGCCCCCATTTGCGGATTCTGGACGCGGCGTCGTACACAAACACATCCAGCATGTTTTTGTATAGCCCGGCATCACCCCCTTTGATCGGTTCGATCTTTTCCACCCTCAGGGCCAGTGACTCCGCTATATAAAGTTCGGAGATCATGTCGGCCAGGTTGTTCATCACCTCCTGCTCCCTGGAGAGCTTCTTCCCGAAACCTGCCGAAGCGGCGTGGATGACCAGCAGGATGGCTTTTTTCATGTTGATGAGGCAGCGCCATTTCTCTTCATGGTAGCTTTCACCGTCTTTCTGCCCGTGGGTGAGTGAACCCATTTGCTGATAGAGTTCGGCGGCCTTCCCGAAGAGATCATAATCCCCTTTCATGGAGCGTTTCATGGCGGTATCCACTACCAGAAGCCTGTTGATCTCATTGGTGCCCTCAAAAATGCGATTGATCCGTGAGTCGCGATATCCCCTTTCCACATTCATTTCGGACGAATACCCCATTCCGCCGTGTATCTGGACAGCCTCATCCACTACGAAGTCGAGCATTTCGGAGCCGTATACCTTCAGAATGGCGTCTTCGACGGCATAGTGGCTGATGGCATCAATGGCGCCGCGTCCAATGTCGCAACCTTCGGTTGCCTTGAATTTTTCCATCAGGTCGTCGATGTCTTTGCTTACCCGGTATATGGCCGATTCGTGAGCAAAGGTGCGGATCACCATTTCGGCCAGTTTATGTTGGATGGCACCGAAGGTAGCTATCTGTACGCAGAACTGCTTCCTTTCGTTGGCATACTTTACCGCATCATCGATGGCCATTTTTGCGGCTCCGATCACGTTGGCCCCAAGCTTCATCCGGCCCATATGCAGAATGCTCAGGGCAATCCGGAAACCCTCTCCCCTGGCCCCGAGCAGGTTTCCGACAGGGACTTTAACGTCGTTGTAATAGATCTGTGCCGTTGAAGAACCCTTGATGCCCATTTTGTGTTCGTCGGGCCCGATGACCACACCTGGCATTTCTGTGTCTACAATGAAGGCACTCAGGATGCGGTCCTTGTCGATCTTGGCAAACACCACCTGGGTGTCGCAAAAGCCGGCATTGGTGATCCACATCTTCTGTCCGTTTAAAATATAGTGCTTGCCATCGTCCGACAGGCTGGCCGACGACTTGCCCGAGTTGGCATCGCTTCCGGCCCCTGGCTCGGTAAGGCAATAGGCGCCCAGGAGCTCTCCGGTGGCCAGCCGGCTTACGTATTTTTGGCGTTGTTCTTCATTCCCATAATACATGATGGGAAGGGTGCCGATGCCGCAATGGGCCATGAAGGCAACAGAAAACGAATAACCTGCCCCAATGGTCTCGGCTGCCAGCATCTGGGTAACGAATGATTGGCCGAAGCCGCCATATTCCTCTGGCAGGGAGATGCCCATCAGGCCAAGTTCTCCCGATTTCTTCAATATGTCTTTCATCAGCTGCCTGTCTCCTTTGTCCAGCTGGTCGAGATTCGGATATACTTCGGCTTCCAGGAAGTCCTTGCAGGTTTGTGCGATCATTTTCTGTTCCTCATCGAACTCTTCCGGTACGAACACATCCCTGGAATCCACCTCTCTGACGAGAAATTCTCCGCTTTTCAGGTATTTTTTTTTGTCCATGTTTTAAGGCTGTTTTTGTTTGTTAATTGCCCAGCGAGAGGGCAATGAGCTCAGCAATGTCATAATTCTTCACTTCATCTTCCCGATTTTTGTATTTGATGCCGTCGGTGATCATGATCATGCAAAACGGGCATGCAGTGGCAATGATATCAGGTTCGGTGGCCAGGGCTTCTCCGGTACGTTCGATAAAGATTTCCTTATCGCCCTTTTCGGCCTCCTTGAACATCTGCCCCCCCCCTGCCCCGCAACAGAGGGCGAGCTGGCTGTTCCTTTTCATTTCCAGGAGTTTGCCGGTAAGGGAATTGAGAATGCTGCGGGGAGACTCGTAAATGCCGTTGGCCCGGCCAAGGTAGCAGGGATCGTGGTAGGTGATGCGCACACCGGAAAATTTTTCGAAATCGGGCTTCAGCTGGCCCACCCGGATGGCTTTGTCAAGGAAATCGACATAACTGATCACCTCGAAATGCCCGCCCAGATCGGGATACTCGTTTTTGAACACATTGTAGCAATGGGGGCAGATGGTGATGATTTTACCGATCTCGTATGAATGAAAGAGTTCGATCAGCTGCAGTGCCTGCATCTGAAAGAGCATTTCGTTGCCGGCGCGCCTGGCCGGATCGCCCGTACAGGATTCTTCTTTTCCAAGCACGGCATAACTGCATCCGAGATGATTCAATATCCTGGCAAAGGCCCTGGTGACCTTTTTGTACCTGTCGTCGAATGCCCCCGCGCATCCCACCCAGAACAGGTATTCGGGTTTTTCGCCCTTTGCGGTCAGATCGGCCATGACCGGAATTTCTATTTTTTCTTTTGTCTGCATGAAGCCCTTCGTTATCAATTTGTTCCGGCCCACTGCATGCGGTCTTCGTTCGAAAACTGCCAGGGGGCCCCGTTGTTTTCCATATTGGAAAACGTGGCATTCAGTTCGCCGGGAGCAGCGGCTTTTTCCATGACCAGGTAGCGCCTGAGCTCGAGGATTACGGCCAGCGGGTCGATGTTTACCGGACATTCCTCAACACAGGCATTGCAGGTAGTGCAGGCCCATAATTCTTCTGCTTCGATGCGGTCGAACAGCGACTTTCCGTCGCCCTTGCCATTCCCGTTCCTGTGCAAATACCTTCCCAGTTCCTCGGCCCTGAAGCGCACGTCCATGACAATTTTCCTTGGCGACAGTTTTTTACCTGTCATGCTGGCCGGGCAACTCGATGTACATCGTCCGCATTGGGTACAGGTATAGGCATCCATCAACAGTTTCCAATTAAGGTCATTGACATCCCTGGCACCGAACTGCCCCATCTCTTCTTCGTTGGCGGTGTGATCGGCCGTTATCTGGGGGTTCAGCATCAGTTTGACCTCCTGGGTGATGGAGGGCATATTGTCCATTTTTCCCAACGGACCCAATTTGGAATAATACACATTGGGGAAGGAAAGCAGGATGTGAAAATGCTTGGAGTAGGTAATGTAATTCAAAAAGACAAGCACGCCGATGATGTGGAACCACCAGGTCGAGCGTTCAATCACAATCAGGGAAGCATCTGGCAGCCCGGCAAGCAGGGGTTTGATCAGGTCGCTGATCAGGAAGGGACCCACCACCGCATAATGCAGGCTTCCCCTGTCCTGAAGCAAGCCGTCGGAGGCATTCATCAGCAAAATGGACGACATGAGCAGGATCTCGGTAACCAGGATGATGTTGGCATCGCTCCGGGGCCAGGGGGTCATTTCCCTGGTCCAGAACCTGCCGAGCCTGATCCAGTTCCTTCTGATAAGGAAAACGATACAGGCCACGATGACCAACAGGGCAAATATTTCGAACAGGGAGATCAGGACCGGGTAAGCGCTGCCGGCAAAAGAAAGTATGCGGTGGGTGCCAAAAACACCGTCGATCAGGATCTCGATCATTTCGATGTTGATCACGATAAATCCCACATAGACGAAAAGGTGCATGATTGCTGAGACCGGACGGGTGGTCATTTTTGATTGTCCGATGGCCACCCGGGCCATGAGCTTCCATCTTTTGGGCTTTTGGTCGTTGATGCTGACCTTTTTTCCCATTCTGATGTTGCGGGAGATCCTTTTGACATTCCTGGTGAACAACCAGGCAGCCGCAATAAGGAGCAGGCTGAAAATGAAATTGGCGATCATCTGGTAGAAATTATTAGAAGGCTTCGGGCCCGGCAGGCCGTGCCGGTTTATTCAGATTTGGCCTTCCTGAGAGCTTTCACCAGCTTCGGCAACACTTTGGAGGCATCGCCCACAATGCCGTATTGTGCCGCTTCAAACACCGGGGCATCCTTGTCGTTGTTAATGGCCACGATGTATTTTGATGAACTGATTCCGGCCAAATGCTGGGTGGCTCCCGAAATACCGATGGCAAAATACAGGTTGGGGGCAATGATCTTTCCTGTTTGACCGGTATGCTCTTCGTGGGGACGCCAGCCTTCGTCCGAAACCGGGCGAGAACAGGCGGTGGCCCCGCCAAGCAGTTCGGCAAGTTCTTCGATCGGCCCCCAGTTTTCGGACGATTTCATGCCCCGGCCTCCCGATACCACGATTTCGGCATCGGTCAGCAGAAGATTTCCGCTTTGTTTTTGCACCTCTTTTATCCGAAGCGGTGAAGTCCCTCCGTCAAGGCCGGCGTCAATGGTTTCGATACGGGGCTCAACGGGCCGTTCGACCAGGTCGAAGGAGTTCTGGGTGAGGGTGATGATCTTCACACCGGTTTTCAGTTCGGTCCTGGCGATGGCATTTCCCGAAAAAACACGCTTGCTGACCACAAAAGGTGCGGTGCTTTCAGGCAGGCGGATGGCTCCCGGGCAGATAGCCGCTTTCAGGCGGACAGCAAGCCTGGGCGCCAAAGCTTTCCCGGTGTTGTTGTTGGCCATGATGATCACCCCGGCCGACTCACGGCCGGCTGCGGAAGCGATGGCCCCGGTATAGAGCCTGGGGTCGAATGGCTCGAGGCTGTTGTTTTCCATGCTGAGGATCCTGCTGATCCCGTATTTGCCCAGTTTGCGCAATTCCTCCTCCCCCACCGGCCCAAGAGAAAGGGCAACCGCTTCGCTTCCGAGCATTTCGGCAAGTTTTGTCGCGTACGAGGCGAGCTCAAAAGAGAGCTTCTTGAATTTTCCGTCCCAGTTTTCTGTATATACAATAACTGACATAGGTAAACAATTTGAATTAATAAGGATCAGATCACTTTGGCTTCGTTCTGTAAAAGCCCGATCAGCTTTTCTGGATGGTCCGGATCAATAAATATGCAAGCCGGCCTTGGCTGGGGAGGCTCAAAATCAAGGTATTCTGCCAGTGGCTCCACCTCATCGGGATCAATCACCCTGATGGGTTTGGTGCGGGCCTGCATGATGCCCCTCATGGCTGCGATCCGGGGCTCTTTGGCGATTCCCTTCTGGACGATTCCCACAAAGGGCACTGGAAGGCTCAGTACTTCCTTGCCGCCGTCGATCTCCCGGATCAGCTCGGGTTCTCCGTTTTCGACATTCAGGCCTGAAATGCCCGATACCGAAGGATAATCGAGTAATTCGGCCAGCATCCCGCCAACGCTCGAGCCGTTGTAATCGCTCGACTCGATACCGCAAAGTATCACATCGAAGTTTTCTTCCCTGACCACTTTGGCCAATTGAACAGCAACGGGGAAAGCCCCGCTGGCTTCGGTGTTGACGCGGTAGGCATCATCGGCCCCGATGGCAAGGGCCTTTCTGATGGTGGGTTCGGAGGAAGCGGGCCCGACATGGGCAACAGATACCCGGTCAACCCCTGCCGAAGCGTCCTCTTTGAGCTCGAGTGACCGTGTCAGTGAGAGTTCATCCCACGGATTGATGACCCATTGAATGCCCGTAGTATCCAGCTTGGTGTTGTTGCCGGTAAATTTCACCCTGGTAGTGGTATCGGGAACCTGACTGATACAAACTAAAATGTTCATGATTGAGGGTATTGGATTGGGTTATTTGCCTGTTTCCCGTGCCGGCTCCGGCACGGGCTGTTCCGGCTGCTGCCGGCTCCGGGGCTGGCACTACCGGAAAGGCCTGCACCTGGAAAGGCTACAAATATACAGGATTTTTTTTTCGTTCAGACCCATACACCCACGAATGGAAAAAAAGCAAGTGAAAGCGAATCGCTTCCACCTGTACATCAGCATTTTGTATATATTTTTTTTACAAAATGCCGGTGTTTTTTAAGGGGAAAACAGAACAATCAGTGAAACCCTGCTTATTTTTTCCCCATCACCCTTTCTTTTTCAACAATGTCGTCAAAGCACTCGCCCTGGCAGGTAAAGCAGCTTTTGATCAGGGTATCGCTGATGCCCATGGTGGAGTAGCCACCGTCGTGGAACAGATTCTGCATGGTGACCTTGCGTGTCAGGTCAGAAAAAAGACTGATGCAGTAATTGGCACAATCATCGGAAGAAGCATTTCCGAGCGGTGACATGCAATTGGCATAGGCATAAAAGCTTTTGAAACCTCCCACGCCGGTGCCTGCGGTAGTAATGGTCGGCGATTGAGAAACGCTGTTGATCCTCACCTTCTTTTTTACCCCATAATGGTAACCAAAGCTCCGGACGATGGATTCTAGCATCGCCTTGGCCTGTGCCATGTCGCTGTATGTCGAAAAGGTTCGCTGGGCAGCAATATAGCTCAGTGCCACCACCGAGCCCCAGGAGTTGATGGCGTCCATTTTCCAGGCCACCTGCAATACCTTATGCAACGAAATGGCCGAAACATCAAGGGTTTTCGCCAGGTAATTGTAATCAATGTCGGTATAGGGCAGGTTCTTGCGCACATTGGGCGACATGCCCACCGAATGAAGGATAAAATCGAGGTTTCCACCCAGTATGGATTGGGTTTCCTGGAACAGGCCCTCGAGTTCATCAACCTGGGTGATATCTGCCGGAATGACCTCGCTGCCGGTTTTCTCCCCCAGTTTGAAGATATCCCCCTTCCTTAGGGCAATGGGTGCATTGGTCAATACGAACTTTGCCCCGTGCGCATGTGCTTTTTCGGCCACGTACCAGGCGATGGAATTGGCATCGAGTGCGCCAAAGATCAATCCCCTCTTCCCTTTTAAAAGCTGGTTGCTCATAAAACAGTTATTTATGTTAGTTATTTAATTTGTTTAAAATTAACTCTTTTGCGCTTTCCTCCATTGCTTTGGTGGGCTTTTCTCCCCCAAGCATCCTGGCCACCTCGGCAATGCGTTCGTCGGAAGTCAGTTTCCGGATATGGGTATTTGTTTTTCCGTCTTCCACGGTTTTGTATACCAGCAGGTGGTCTGTTCCGCGGGCAGCGATCTGTGGCAGATGGGTTATGGCCACTACCTGCATATGGTGCGACATCCGGTGCAATATATGGGCTACACGGTGGCTGGTTTCGCCGGATATCCCGGTATCGATCTCGTCGAAGATGATGGTGGGCAGGAGGTTTTTGCGGGAGATCATGCTCTTGAAGCTCAGCATCAAGCGGGAAAGCTCTCCCCCTGATGCGACCCTCGACACTTCCCGGGGTGTTGCGCCGGTGTTTGCGGTGAACAAGAAATCAAGGCGGTCGGTCCCGTGGAGAGTGAGTTTGCCAGCGGCTTCCCGCCGTACCCTGAAGCGGGCACCGGGCATGCCCAGCTCATTCAGCATCTCCGATATTTCCTTCTCCATGGCGGGGATGGCCCGTGAGCGGGCCGAAGAGAGGGCCTCTGCCTGTTTTTGCAAATCCCCTTCTGCTTCAACGACTTTTTTGCGCAATTCCCTGATTTTTTCCTCGAGCGAAACGGCGCCGGCGATCTTGAGCGAAAAGGCATCCCTGGTTGCGAGCAAATCGTCGATGTCAGAGGCATGATGCTTGAACAGCAGCTTGTTAACCTGGTCGAGTTTTGCTTCCAGCAGGGCGGCTTGCTCAGGGTCGTGCACCACGGCGTCCTTCAGGCTTTCGGCCTCTGAGGCCACGTCCCTGCTTTCGATCAGTACCGAGTTGAGCCGCGATGCCAGCTCATCGTAGGCCTTGTTCAACCGCCCAAGCGGCCTGATGAGTGAAATGATCTCGTTGAGGGTATCGGCCAGATTGGGCTCGGCGTATTGCAGCAGGAATACGGACTTTTCAAGACGGTGGCTGATCTCCTCTGCGTGCCGGTAGATTTCCGCCTCCTCCAGCATCTGCCGGTATTCTTCCGGTGTGGGCAGGGCTTTTTTGAGCTCGTCGAGCTGATAGTGATAATAATCCAAATCGGCCCTTGCGCTTTTTTCGGCCTCTTCTGACTGCCGAAGCTCCTGCTGCAGGAGTTGATACTGATTGTAACCCGCCCTGAAGGCGTTCACGGTGTCGATATGCCCGGCGTAGCTGTCAAGCACGTTGTACGCGAAAGCGGAGTTGCCCAGCAGCAGGCTCTGGTGCTGGGAGTGAATGTCGATGAGGCGTTCGGAAAGGGTCCTCATGACCTGCAGGGTTACGGGGGTGTCGTTGATGAAGGCCCTGGATTTGCCCTGGGGAGTGATCTCTCTGCGGAACCAGGACAATTCGTCGTAATCCAGGTCGAGGGAATCAAACACATCCCGGATGGGAATCCCGCTGAGCGAAAAACTTCCTTCAATAATGCATTTGCGTGATTTATCCTTCAATACCCTGGTGTCGGCCCGCTGCCCAAGTATCAGCGACAATGCTCCCAGAAGGATGGATTTTCCCGCACCGGTTTCTCCGGTAATTACCGTGAGACCCTCGCTGAAGCCGGTATCCAGCTTTTGTATGAGCGCATAGTTCTCAATCAGGAGGTGTGTGAGCATACAGCCAGTAGATAATGAGGATGGAACAAAGATAGGAAACTTTGGACTTACCTCCCTCCTTCGGCCATCCGCCGGTATTTTGCGCTGTTTGAGGGGTCTACTTCCGATAGCACCTCGATGGCCCTGCCCTGTTCCATCTGGGGGGCTTCAGAGAACAGGTTCACCAGTTCGTCGCTCTTGGTGCCCACAACCACCTGCATCAAAAAGCTGCCAGGCCTTTCGCGGTGGGCCCTCTGCAGCAGTTCGAGGGCCTGCAGCACCTCCGTCCTGCCCATGTCGAGGTTGTCGGTCAGGGTGTCGAAGCCCAGACGGTGGTAGGCATACATCGATTGCCTGATCTGCCTGTAAGTCGGGTTCAAAAGATTTTCAACCAGCCAGTAGCGGTTTCTCTGGCTTTCGAATGACTTCCATCCCCGCTGGGGTGCATTCTGTGCCATGTTCACTATATTCTGGGCCTTTTCAAAATAGGGGGTGCCTCCCATGGGCGAGAAAGTGTCGAAATCGAAACCGATGATCAGGTATACATAATAGGCCACAACGGCAGTCAGGTTCGAAAGGAAGGCGTTATCCGCATATTCCAGGGGTTGGTGCTCACGGTACCTGAATTCCAGATCGCGATCGCGGTGGCTGAATACCGGAGAGTTATATGCGGTTTGGTAAACCGGCCTGCGGGCCTGGATCTGTATGCTGCCCCTGTATTCATCGCCTCCGGTGCGCTCTTCGATGGTGATCTGTATGGAAGCTTCGATGCGTTCCCTGGTTTCCAGCTGATAGCCTGTCCAGTTGGTTTGGTTTACAAACTCATGCAGTTCGGATCGCAGCGTCTGCATAACCTGGCGTTCGGTTTCCGACATGCCGGGGGTGGAGATCGAAATCTGGCAATTCAGGTCCTGGGCAGCCGCAGGGTTGGCGCCAAGGAGTGAGAGCAGCAACAGGGAAATAAGGCGTATCTTCATCGTTTGAGGTATTTTTCAAGGGTATCTGCAATATCGGCCGCCACCTCTTGCTTGTCCTTTAGTTCATAACGCAGTATTTCCTGATTATTGCCGATAATGGCCACTTTGTTGGTATTGTGCAGAAAACCGGCACCCTTATCTTCCAGTGAGTTCAATACGATGAAGTCGAGGTTCTTTTCCGCGAGCTTTTTCCTGGCATTCTCTTCGCCATTGGCGGGTTCAAGCGCAAATCCTGCCAATACCTGCCCTTTCTTGTTCTTTCCCATCTCTCCCAAAATGTCGGTGGTTGGCAAGAGTGTCAGTTCGAGGGGAGCCCCTTCCCTGTCCTTTTTGATTTTCTGGTCTGCGGCTTTGGAGGGGGTGTAATCGGCCACGGCTGCGGCCATGATGGCGGCATCGCAAACCGGGAAAAGCTGTATGCAGCTGCCCAGCATATCCCTGGCCGAAACCACCCTTACCAGGTGAATGTTCTGATGAGCAGGAGCTTCCACTGAAGTGGGGCCGGCAACCAGGTGAACGCTGGCACCCCGGGAAGCCAGTTCCCTGGCCAGTGCAAACCCCATTTTGCCCGAAGAGCGGTTGCCCAGGTACCTTACCGGGTCGATGGCTTCGTGGGTGGGGCCGGCCGTCACCAATATCTGTTTTCCGGAAAGGCTCTGACCGCCGGTGCTAAAATGCTCGCTGACAATCCGGAAGATCTCCCCGGCTTCCTCCATGCGCCCCTGGCCCTCGTACCCGCAGGCAAGGTAACCCCCGGCGGGGCCGATGATGTACACACCCTGTTTTTTGAGGTATTCGAGGTTTTTTTTAACCGAATAATGCGACCACATTTTGCAATTCATGGCCGGGGCGATAAAAAGCTGCTTGTCGAAGGCCAGCAGAGAAGTAGAGAGGGCATCGTCGGCAATACCCCCCGAAAGTTTGCCGATGATGTTGGCAGTGGCCGGGGCAAGTACAAATACATCCCCCCAGTCTGTCAGTGACACATGTTCGGTGGTGTAATCGTTCCCGGATCCGAATACCTGATGGTACACCTTATTGCCGGAAAGGCTTTCGAGGCTAACCCTGGTAATGAACTCAAGGGCGTTGGAGGTGCAGACTACCCTGACCCCGGCCCCGGCTTTTTTAAACAGCCGGATGAGCAAGAGTGATTTATAGGCAGCAATGCCGCCTGAAATGCCAAGTATGATCTTTTTCCCCGACAGCATAGGCACAAAGATTTGTGACCTGCCTGGCAAGGGTTGTCTCGCCCGGTGAGGCCTGTGGGATTAAATGGACTTGTCTTCGACTTCGGGTACCCGGTAATAGACCTCCTTGTTCAGAAATTCGCTGATCGCGATCAAACTGGGTTTGGGAAGCTGTTCGTAATGCTTGGCAATTTCAATTTGCTCCCGGTTTTCAAATACTTCCTCCAGGTTATCGGTCGAACTGACAAATTCTTCCAGCTTCGAACTCAGCTCTTCTTTTACGGCTTGTCCGATCTGGTTGGCCCGCTTCGAAATGATCACCACCGTCTGGTAAATGTTTTTGGTTTCCTTGTCAAACAGCCTGAGGTCGCGGGTGACGGTGGTACTTTCTGTCCTTACTTTTTTATCTTCCATTGGGTTTGCTAAATTTCGGTTAAATCCTGTTCCCTCAGCCACTGAATAGACCTGTCGGCCCTCTCCCTCATCCGGTCAGCTTCTGACAGGTACCCGCTGTCGGGATACCTGCGTAAGAAGACCTGGTAGGCATTGAGCACCTTTTCGTAACGTTCTTCCTGCCTTTCGGGAATGCTGCGGGATGCAAATTCATAATAGGCCTTCACTGTCAGGAACATGGCTTCCTCCCTGTAACGGGTATCGGGAAAGTCCCTTACCAGGCTCTGAAAGGTGGTTGCAGCAGCCAGGTAGTCGCTGATGTCCATGAACAGCCTGGCGTTCTGGTATCTTTTTCTTTCCAGTTTGTAGCGAAGCTCATCGATCAGTTCATTGGCATCTTCCACCCTGTCGCTTTGAGGATAGCGGTTAATGAAGTTCTGAAGTTCACGGATGGCCTGCAGGGTATTGGTCTGGTCGAGCGAATGCCTCGGCGATTCGAGGTACTTGCAATAGGCGCTCAGATAGAAAAATTCTTCGGCATGAGGGCTTTGCGGAAAGGCGCTGGCAAAAGACCGGAAATAATGGCTGGCCAGTATGTAGTCCCTTGCCTTGAAATGGGACATCGCATAGTAGAAATTAATGTTTTCTGCTTCCGCCGTTCCGCGGTATACCGGAATGACATCGGTAAGCAGGGCGATGGTGCGCCTGTATTCTTCCTCGTAGTAATATTCGATGGCCCTTCTGTACTTCAGCTCGTAATCGTCGCTTTTGAGCAAGCGCTGGTACTGGCTGCAGGAGCCCAGGGTAAAGGCAAGCAGCAAACCGGCAAGGATCGCGGTAAGCCTGTTGAAGTGGATCATATGCTGTTGAGGAAAGTTTTCATTAACTAAAAAAGCATGTTGTTGTTCAAACAGAATGCAAAGGTAAACAATTCTGGCATTCGGCAGTACAAAAAATCCTTAAAATCGTCTCCCTCAGGCCGATTTGATCTCCACTCCGCTGAACAACAAACTCCCTTTTATCACCAGCAGCTTGACGGGATCGGGCTGCCTTCCGCCTGGCGGCCGCAGGCGCTTGTCGGAAACGCCGGCGAATATGCTGACCGTATCCACCCGGATGGTCCAGTCGTCGGGGACATAGAGCTTACATCCGCTAAAAATGCAGGAAAGGCTGACGACATTGGTGTTTGGCGAAAGGCTGGCGTTGCGGAAATTCAGGTCTGCCTCCCCAAGGATGCAGACTATTTCCCCTCCCCTGAAATCAAGGCTGCTGATCTCCCGCCTGCTGCCGCTCAATATGATTACCTCACGGATCTCTTCGTAACTGAACTCTTTGGCGGTCTGACCACGGACTCTTTTTTTTCCGCTGAACCGCCTGGGATACAAAATGGCGAGCCCTCCCAGAATGAGCAGGACGGGAATGGCGAACCGGATTATTTCCCTGAAGCGCAGGTCAAGGATATCCCGGCTTAAAAAGACCGCCCCGATCACAAACAGGATAATGCCTGTATTCCGGTTGTTTTCGGAAAACATAAAGAACACCCCAAGAGCAATCAGGATCATCTGCCAGGAGAAAAAATAGGCAGGAAGCTGAAGGGGAAGATGGATCCCCGTCATTCTCAACAGCAAAATGGCGCCGATAATGACAAACAACAGGCCGGTGAACACCCTTCTTGATCTTTTTGTACGCATGGTGACGATGGTTTTAATGATAAAACTAACTCCCGTTCAGTTTTTCCCGGGCTTTTCCAGATCGCTGATGTGCAGGTTCAACGCCTTTACGCTGATGTTGATCTCCCAGATACTGATAGCCAGGCTGAGTATTAGCAGCAACAGGGCAATGCCGAAAATCAGCCCGGCCAGCAACTGCGAACCGATATAGATCAGGAACATGCAGCCAACGCACAAAAGCAGGCTCGTCAGCCCGTATATCTGCATCGACCGGGTGAGGTTGATCCGGCGTTTGAGGTTGCTGATCTGCCCTGAGAGCGCCTTGCTTGGGTTTTCCCTGTATTGGGCATGTAGGCTTCTGACCAGCCCGGCCATGGTGAGAAAGCGGTTGGTATAGGCCAGCATCAGAAGGGAAATGGCCGAGAATAACAGTGCGGGGGTAGAGAGGCTGAGGCTTTCCATATCGGAAGGTGCTATTGAGGAACGGCCCCGGAACAGGGCAAAAGCAAAAATACTATTTTTTTGCATTCCGGCCAGCCCCCTTGGCCCCAATACCACCTTCATTGCCTCCGCCAGACGTTCCTATCTCCAGTTTCTCTTTGGGGTGGTAGGCCTGCCTTTTCTGCCCACCTACAATGGCTTTCAGTTTAAAAGCCAAACGCGCACAGGCCCCAGTTCGACCCTGAGCATAGTGGGCATCAGAGCCATCGACCGCTTGCGTTTGAACCTCGAGGCCAATGAAACAGAACAACAGCGGTACATTCTTGATTTTTTGCCGGTGAACGAGCAGTGGAACTATTCTCTGGGGGCGGTTTTTCGCCGTTTCATGGGCAATGGTACGCAAACATGGGTTATCAGCTCGCTTTCCCGGATCTTTGACTATACTTCGGATGAAGCAGAGAACAAGCTCCTCTTTGAACGGCTGTTGAATCTGGGAAAGTACCGCCTAATGCTGGGCATGGGAGAGGCTGGCTGTGGGCGACGAGGTCGTGTTATCTGTGGGCTGGGGAAGGGCTTACGGAGCCGAACTGTTTTTCAGGGAACAGGATCTCCGGGGCTGGAATCTGATCCTTTCCTATACATACGTCAGGAGCGAATTCAGTGATCATCGCGTACAATATAACCGGACGCATTTTGCTGCGCATACCCGGGCAGGATCGCTGAAACAGCTTCCGGAGCTTTCATGGAATTCCAATCCGGGATTATTCCGGGTGTTTTTTTTTGTATTTTGCAGACCCGATCAGAACGAATTATTCATGAATTCATTTGTAACGATGAACCGGATTGCAATTTTTGTGGCAGCCATTGCCATTCTTTCTCTGAGTTTTTACCCTGTGCGGGTGCATGGAGATGAAGGCCTGAGGGTCTATATTTCAGTCGACATGGAAGGGGTTGCCGGCGTGGTGGCCAGCGACCAGGTACGTGCCGGGGGCCACGACTATTCCCTGGCCAGGCAATGGGCCACTCTCGAGGCCAATGCGGCCATCCAGGGAGCGCTGGATGCCGGGGCCACTTATATTGTTGTTAATGACTCTCACGGCGGTATGCGCAACCTGATCGCCTCCGAGATCAATCCGGCGGCCCGGCTGATTACCGGCAGCCCCAAGCCCCTTTCCATGATGGAGGGCATCGGCGAAAACTTCGACGCCGTGGTGTTTATCGGATATCACGCCCGGGCCGGTTCTTTCGACGGGGTACTCGATCATACGTATTCCAGTGCATCGGTCTATTCAATCAAAGTGAACGGGCAGGAAATGGGCGAAGCCGGGATCAATGCCCTGATCGCCGGGTATTACGGTGTGGCGGTGGTGATGGTTTCGGGCGACGAGGTCTTTTGTGAGCAGGCCAGGTCGCTGCTGGGAGAACACCTGGTGACCACCCCCGTAAAGCAGGGGATCGGTCGTACCGCAGCCAATACCCTGGTGCCTTCCAGGGCTGCCGAACTTATCAGGGAAAACACCGCCCTTGCCCTCAACGGACGCGGGCGGGCCACTCCCTTTCGTCCCGGCCCGGAAACTTCCCTGGAGGTATCTTTCTTGTTCAGTTCACAGGCACAATCGGCCACCCTTATCCCCGGTGTCGACAGGACGGGGCCGCGCAGTGTGGCATTTGCCAGGGAAGACTTTATTGAGGTCTTTCAGTTGCTCAGGGCGGTGCTTCTGATAGCCAGGGACTAACCGGGCATTCCGTATGCCTGTTTCATTTTACCTGCAGAAAGTTGACGATACCAATGGGAGAGATCATTTCCAAAAATTGTCTGGACAGGGTGGTCAGGCTGCGCAAAAACCTGCACCGTTATCCCGAACTCTCCGGACACGAGAGTCAAACGGCTGACAGGCTGGAGGCTTTCCTGAGTAAGCAGAAGCCCGACAGTATCATTAAAGGTATTGGAGGTCATGGGCTTGCTGCGGTATACAATTCAGGGAAATCCGGCCCTACCCTGATGTTGCGTGCCGATCTGGACGCCCTGCCCGTTGAAGAGGTGAACCGCTTTGCCCACCGCAGCCGTCACCCCGGTGTGGCCCACACATGCGGTCACGACGGCCATATGGCCATTCTGTCCGGGCTGGCCACCATTGTCCGCACTCGCAGGCCTCAGAAGGGGCGGCTTGTGCTGCTTTTCCAGCCCGAAGAGGAAACCGGGCAGGGAGCTGCCAGTGTCATTGCCGACAAGGCCTTCAGGGAAATCGAACCCGACTGGGTTTTTGCCTTGCACAACCTCCCGGGATACCCGGCAAAGTCGGCGGTGTTGAGGGAGGGGGTTTTTGCCTCTGCCTCCAAAGGGATGATCGTTCAACTGCAGGGAAGATCGGCTCATGCCGCCCATCCGGAACAGGGGAACAGTCCGGTGCATATGATGGTGGAACTGATGAAGGAGTTGACAGAACTGCCCGGTGATGCTTCCGGGTTGTCCGATTTTGCGCTGCTTACCATTATTCATGCAAAGCTGGGCGAAGTGGCCTTCGGCACCACCCCCGGAAAGGCGGTGGTCATGGCCACCCTGCGCACCTTTCTGAACAGCGATATGGAATTGCTGAGCAACAGGGCCATGGAGATCGTCAACAAACTTGCCCAGAAACACGGCATAAAGGCACAGATCAACCATACAGAGGAATTCCCGGCCACGCACAATGACGCAGAGGCCAACCGCCTGGTGGAAGAGGCTGTCAGGCGCAGCGGGGTCACTCCCATGCGGGTCGGTGAAGCATTCAGGTGGTCGGAAGATTTCGGTCATTTTACCGGGAAATACCGGGGGGCACTTTTTGGCCTGGGTTCGGGCGAAAAACACCCCAGCCTCCACAACCACGATTACGATTTCCCCGACCACATCATCCCGGCAGGGATCATGTTGTTCTACCATATTGCAGATCAACTACTAACTATTGGGCAGGATGTTTAACACCTCGTACATTGAGATCAGCAGGAAAGCCTATCGAAGCAATATCCGTTATCTGAAAAAGATCATCGGAAAAGCCGCTTTTTCATCAGTGGTAAAGGGAAATGCCTATGGGCACGGGGTGCACAACATTGTGCCCCTGGCCGAGGAGGCTGGCATCTTTCATTTTTCTGTGTTTTCGGCAAAGGAGGCCAGCGAGATGCTGGAGGTCTTGTCGGAGAAGAGCAAGATCATGATCATGGGCCTTCTCGACGATCCCGAGATTGAATGGGCCATAGAGAACGGGATCGAATTCTTTGTTTTTGATCACGGGCGTCTTCAGAAGGCCATCGAAACGGCCCGGAAGATGAACCTCAGGGCCAGGCTGCATATCGAAGTGGAAACCGGTTTTAACAGGACAGGATTCGAATATCCTGACATCGGGGCCCTGATGGCCTACCTGAAGCAACACCGTGCACACTTTGAATTTCGCGGATTGTGCACGCATTATGCCGGGGCCGAGAGCCTGGCCAATTACCTCAGGATCAAAAACCAGCTATCGCAGTTTCGGAAATTCAACCGCTATTTCGTTCGCCACGACCTTTTGCCGGAGCTTCGGCACACGGCCTGTTCGGCTGCAGCCCTCACCTATCCCAACACCATTATGGACATGGTGCGCTTTGGCATTGCCCAATACGGGTTCTGGCCCAGCCCTGAAACCAAGATGTTCCGTTTCCGTAAGGGAACAGCCGAAAAATCTCCCCTAAACCGCATGCTTTCGTGGAAGTCGAAGGTTATGGTGGTAAAACAGGTGGAGGCGGGGAACTTCATCGGGTATGGCAGCTCCTACCTGGCCAACCGGAAAATGAAGGTGGCCATTATACCTGTGGGCTATGCCAATGGATTCAGCCGCGCGCTGAGCAACACGGGCAGGGTGCTGATACGTGGGCGCAGGGTGCCGGTCATCGGTACCGTTACCATGAATACCATGACGGTGGATGTTACCGGCCTGCCCGGAGTGGAAAGGGGAGACGAGGTGGTCATGATAGGCAGGCAAAAACGGATGAACATCAGCATATCTTCGTTCTGCGAACTCAGTGAGCAGCTCAATTACCAGCTGCTCACCCGTTTGCCGGCCGACATTCCCCGCCTTATTGTTCCCTGACATTCACTTCAATTGCATACACACGATGGAATCACTCAAGAGTTTTGCCAGCGACAACAACGCCCCGGTGCACGAAACAGTGTTTCACGCCATGATGGAGGCCAACCGGGGCGATGCCATCGGCTACGGAGACGACAGGCATACCCTGGCGGCCGAAAAAATGTTCAGGGAGCATTTCGGTGACGGCATCGGGGTGTTTTTTATGTTTACCGGCACGGCAGCCAATGTGGCTTGCCTGGCCCATATCACCAGACCTTTCCAGGCTGTTGTCTGTTCGGACAAAGCCCACCTGGAAAACGATGAGTGTGGTGCCCCGGAGCGGTTTTCTGGCTGCAAACTATTGAAGCTGCCTTCTGCCGACGGGAAGATACGGGTCGACCAGATCCTTCCGCTGCTGGGTTCCCTGGGTTTCCAGCATCACGCGCAACCAAGGGTGATCTCCATTACCCAGGCTACCGAGTTGGGCACCGTTTACCGCATTGAGGAGATCAGGGAAATTGCAGACTTTGCGCACGAACATGGGATGTACCTGCACATGGATGGCGCAAGGCTGGCGAATGCGGCGGCCAGCCTCAGGACCAGCCTGGCCGGACTGACCGTGGATGCGGGGGTGGATGTATTGTCTTTCGGAGGCACCAAGAATGGGTTGATGGCAGCAGAAGCCGTGGTCTTTTTTGATCCTGCCCTGGGAGAAGCCTTTGAGTACACAAGGAAGCAATCCATGCAGCTGGCTTCCAAGATGCGCTACATCAGCGCTCAGTTCAACGCCTTGCTCTCGGGCGGGCTGTGGCTGGAAAACGCTGTCAGGGCCAATGCCATGGCCGGGAAGCTGGCAGGGATACTGAACACCATCCCCGGCATACAGATCACCCAACCGGTGGAAACCAATGCGGTATTCGCCAGGATTCCGGCCAGGGCCATCGAGAAATTGAAGCGAAAATATTTCTTTTATGTATGGGATGCCCCGCAGAACGAGGTCAGGTGGATGACGGCCTACCACACCACAGAGAACGACATTGAACAGTTTGCCGGAGCAGTCAAAGAAGCCATGGCAGATTAGTGCCGCCTAATGAAACCCCTGGCCTGGTCTCTGTGCCCGCACAAAACGGGGTTTGCCGCGAAAGTCGGCAGTGTGCATGTTTTCGCGCAAGCCCAGTTCGAACAGCAGCATGCTGGTTTCGGGCGCCATGGACTCATTGACTTCCACATACAGCCAAGCTTCCGGCCTCAGCCACTCCATGGCCAGAATGCCGATGGCCCTGTAAAATATCAGGGGGTCTTTATCACGCACAAACAAGGCCTTTGCCGGTTCGTGATCGAGTACATTGGGTTTCATCCGGGCTTTTTCCGATTCGCGGACATAGGGGGGGTTGCTGACAATGGTATCGAGAGAAGCGGGGGGGAAAGGATGGTCCCGCCGGGCCAATACATTGCAGCGAAAAAAACCTACTGATACCTTGTTTATCAATGCATTATGTTTGGCTATTTCAAGTGCATCCACGTCCTCGTCGCAAGCCCATACCTCCATGCCGGGAAACCCATGCGCCATGGCAATGGCAATGCAACCACTGCCGGTGCCAATGTCCAGCAGGCGGTGGGCCTGATGTTTCGGATGCCCCCTTTCCCTGATATGCGCACCGGCCCACTGAACAAATTCTTCGGTTTCCGGCCGGGGGATCAATACCCGGGGACTCACGCGGATGGGATGCCCCAGAAAATCGGTGACGCCGGTAACGTATTCGAGAGGCTCTCCCCTGCTGAGGCGTTTGGCTGCCTTGTAAAGCCTGACGATATCGGATTCGGATAAGCGTTGGCGGGGAGAGAGTACCCGCTGATCGGGAGCAACGTCCAGAAAACGGCGGAACACCTCATTGGCCAGTGTGGTTTGTTCGTCAGGCCGGTAGACAGCGGCAATCTGTTTCTTAAACCAACGATAAACTTCACCCAGTGTATTGTCCTTAAGTCCAAGCATATATAAGTAAGTTTCAGTTGGGGTCAATCCAGGTCGGGATACAGCAGGTATGGCTCTCTGAATTTACGGAATGCATCCAGGCCTTCCTGCCAACTCATCCTGATGTGTTCTTCCGACAATCCGGCCCTGATCTGGTTTCGCAGCAGCGAATTGCCTGCCCTCAGATCGAATGCCCTGTCGCTGAAAAACGCCGCTTTGTCCGGGAAATGCCGGTAAGCTTCCAGCAGGTAGGCCAGGTTGATGCGGTTTCCGGCCCTCAGCGAGTCGAGTGAATGGATGCTCAGGTCTTTGCCGTAGCAAGTCTGCCCTTCGAGGGGGGGGTATTTGGAAGCGGGTTGGCTTTCGGGCATAAAGGTGAAGGTGAACAGCTCCGGGGGAAACTCCGGATGGCCGAATACCTGAAATGGCTTTGGGGTACCCCTGCCCACGCTGATTTGCGTCCCTTCGAACAGGCAAAGCGAAGGATAAAGATACACCGAATGCATATTGGGCAGGTTGGGCGAAGGGGGTAAGGGCAGGCAATAGGGGGTTTGGCGGGTATAGTTTTCCACCTTGATGATGACGAGTTCGCAGACCCTTCCCAAACCCAGCCAGCCTTCGCCATTGACCATTTGTGCATATTCGGCCATGGTCATCCCATGTACTACCGGTACCGGATGCAAACCGATAAAGGAAGCATATTCCAGCTCGAGGACCGGTCCGTCAATATAATGTCCGTTGGGGTTGGGCCTGTCCAGTATCATCACCGGAATGCCCTGGCTGGCGGCTTCCTGCATGATATAGGTCATGGTCGAAACATAGGTATAGAACCTGGCCCCGACATCCTGGATGTCAAAAACAATGATGTCGATATCTGACAGGTGGGTGGCCGAAGGCCTTCTCTGCCCCGTCCCGTAAAGGCTGATCACCGGCAGCCGGGTGGTTTCGTCGTATTCGTCGTCCACCAGTTCACCGTCGGCGGCCTCTCCCCTGAAGCCGTGCTCGGGGCTGAATGCCTTTACCACGTTGACCCCCGAAAGCAACAAGGTGTCTGCCAGGTGGCGGTTGCCCACCATCGAAGTATGGTTCACTGCAACAGCCACCCGTTTTCCCTCGAGCAGGGGAAGGTATTTTTCTGTTTGCCAGGCTCCCGGGATTATCCTGTCAGAGCTGATTCCATAGCTGTTAAGCGGTTCGGCAGGAGCCGGGAAGCCCGCGCTTACCATAAGCAGCAGAAAGGCCACGGCCAGGGGGGTGAACAATCGGGACATTGCCGCGGCAAAAGGGGGCGGGCTGCAGGTGTTACACATGTTTTTCGGCATGATAGGACGACCTGACCAAAGGGGCACTCTCAACAAAACGGAAGCCTTTATCGCGGGCCAGGGTACCGTAACGTTCAAAATCGTGGGGATGAACGTAATGTTGAACCGGCAGGTGTTTTCGGGTCGGCTGAAGGTATTGCCCCAGCGTAAGTACCTGGCATCCGGCCAGCAACAGCTCGTCCATGGTCTGAATGATCTCTTCCTCGGTTTCGCCCAGACCAAGCATGATGCCCGATTTGGTCCTGATATCCGAAGTGGTCGAAATATAGCGTATCACACCCAGGCTGGTATCGTAATCGGCAAACACCCTCACCTCGCGGGTCAGCCTCCTTACGGTTTCGAGGTTGTGGCTGAGCACATCCGGCCTGGTTTCCATCACCCTGCGAATGTCTTTTTCCTGTCCCCTGAAATCGGGGATCAGGGCCTCTATGGTGGTCCGGGGCGATCTTTCCCTGATGGCCGCAATGGTGGCTGCCCATACCGAGGCACCCCCATCGGCCAGGTCGTCGCGGTCGACACTGGTAATGACGCAGTGCCTGACCCCCATCGATGCAACTGCCGCTGCCACCTGTTCGGGTTCGAAGGGATCGGGCGTAGCGGGTTTTCCGGTGGGTACATTGCAAAAACGGCAGCTGCGGGTGCACACATTGCCCAGTATCATAAAGGTAGCGGTTCCGGCGCCCCAGCATTCTCCCTTATTCGGGCAGGCCCCGCTTTCGCAGATGGTATTTAGTTTTCCGGCTTCGAGAACTCCCTTCATTTGCCGGTAATACTGTGCCCCGGTAAGTTTGATCCGGAGCCAGGGGGGCTTTTTCAGGTATTTGCCGCTGACTGTTTTCAAAAGCAGGTGGGCTCAGGTGGTTGGGGTGGTCCCCTGCAGGTTTTCAACAGGGACATCTGAATAAGCGGGGCAAAGCCTTTGGGTTCCGCACCCCTGCAGGGATACGGACATCACGGCCAATGCAAAAAGCAGCAACATCAGTCTGGCTTTCATCTGTTAATAATTTTTATATTACAGTATATTGAAATGTCGATAGGCCGAAATAGTGATGAGTGATGAGTCAAAAAGTTGTTCAATCGTTCTGTTGTTCCTTCGTTCTTTCGTTCCTTCGTTCCATCTTTCTAGCTCCCACCTTCTAACTTCCATCAGGGAATACTAATTACAAAAATAGGCTTTTTTATCAGGCTTGTGAAAAAACCTTTCCGGGAATTGTACCCGGAAAGGTTTTGGTTGCTTACCAGGGGGTTCCCTAGTTGTTCAGCAGAAAGATCCGTTCACCGTCTCCTCTCTTGAGCACACTCAATGCGCGGGCATAACCCATGATGTGATGAATGACATGTTTGCCCGGAAGGAACGCGTCCTGGTTTTTGTGATGGTATGAGTCCGGGGCCGTTGCTTGCCGGTGCATGTTGTGTTCTTTTGAGTCGGCTTCGTCTGTTTGGATCGACCGTAAATACAACAGTAATTCATTCTCAATGGTATTGATTTGTTTCATAGGCTGTTATTTGGGTTTATTGGATTCAACGATAAAACGGGAAGCAACTCCTGATTATTTTATTGCCGGCAAAAAAACTTCACCACCCTGATTTGGCTCTGCCGGCGCATCGATAATTACGTATCTTTGTGGGTACAGGGGTTAAAATATCCGGCCATGAACCTACATGAATACCAAGGGAAGCAATTGTTGATGCGACACGATGTGCCCGTAGCAAAGGGCATTCTGGTAGAAAACTTCAAAGAGGCGATCCCGGCAGCTGAAAAAATAGAGGAGGCCACCGGCATTCCCGTCTGGGCAGTCAAAGCCCAGGTCCACGCCGGGGGCCGGGGAAAGGGCGGCGGTGTGAAAATTGCCAGAAGCCTTGAGGAAGTGGCGTCGCATGCGGCTTCCATATTAAACATGCGGCTGGTTACCCCCCAAACCTCTTCCCGCGGAAAGCTCGTCAGAAAGGTCCTTGTGGAACAGGGGATCTATTACCCGGGTGAAAGCGAACCTGCCGAATTCTATATGAGCATGCTGCTGGACCGGGAAACCTCGCGCAACATGATCGTGTATTCGCCCCGGGGGGGAATAAATATTGAGGAAGTGGCCGAAGAGACCCCCGATCAGATCTATACCGAAGAGATCGATCCCCTGGCCGGCATACGTGCTTTCCAGTGCCGGCGCATTGCCTTCAACCTGGGGCTGTCGGGGCAGGCTTTCAAAAACATGGTAGAGTTTGTTCCCAGACTGGTGGAAGCCTATCTTGAAAACGACGCCACCCTGATCGAGATCAATCCCCTGTTCAAAACCTCCGATAACAAGATCCTGGTGGTCGATACCAAGATGACCATCGACGACAATGCTCTGTTCCGCCATCCCGACATCGTGGAGATGCGCGATGTGCTGGAAGAGGACCCCATGGAAGTGGAGGCCGGTGAGCACGATCTGAATTATGTCAAACTGGAAGGCAATGTGGGCTGTATGGTCAACGGGGCCGGGCTGGCCATGGCCACCATGGACATCATCAAACTCAGCGGTGGCGAACCGGCCAATTTCCTGGATGTGGGCGGATCGGCCAGTGCCAAACGGGTAGAGGAAGCCTTTCGCATCATATTGAAAGATCCCAATGTAAAAGCCATCCTTATCAATATCTTTGGCGGCATCGTCAGGTGCGACCGGGTGGCCAGCGGGATAGTGGATGCCTACACCAATATCGGACAGATCGACCTGCCCATCATTGTCAGGCTTCAGGGAACCAACGCTGAGGAGGCGAAGCAGATCATCGACCGATCGGGGCTGAAAGTGCAGTCGGCCATCCTGTTAAAGGAAGCAGCAGAACTGGTTAACCGGGCCATCGGTTGAGAAGTTTGTTCCGCTCAATTATTCTTTTTATTTTAGCCCGGGCTGACAGCTTGAATAATTATTGCAGATAGCCATGGTTATGTTATTGATTAACAAAGTTTAAATCACATATTCCTAACACTTAAACGTTCAGTATTTTGCCAAACCATTCACCTTTAAAACCCCGAAAGATGAAAAAACATTTACCAGGCATCACCGCATTGCTTCTCTCTATGTTTCTTTTATGGCCCATGGGCACGCTGGCCAGTGAAAAGGACGACATCATCCAGGTTGAGAACCTGCTCGAATTGCGGCAGCAGGAACCCGATGGTGAAACCGTCTACGAAGTCACCGGGGAGATCATCCTGCTGTATCAGCAGACGTTCAGGAACAAGAAATGG
>PWJC01000058.1 GCA_003560165.1 Bacteroidales bacterium | reverse complement strand
GGCTGACACTCTGCGCTCATGTTCCCCACACTCGCTCCCGCCACCAACCGTCTCCGCACCGGGCTGCACGCCCTCGCCGGAGCCGCCGCGACGCCGTTGGTCCCGGCCGACTACCTCGATCTGCTCGATCCGCTGCGCTCACGCACGGATCTGCGGGCCCGGATCGTCGCTGTGGTCCCCGAGACCCGTGGTGCCGCCACCATCGTGCTGCGCCCCGGTCCGGGATGGCGTGTGCACGTCCCCGGGCAGTATCTGCGCATCGGGGTGGACGTCGACGGCGTGCGTCACTGGCGCGCCTACTCGCTTACCTCCCGACCGGACGAAACGGACCGGACGGTCAGCGTGACGGTCACCGCGATCCCCGACGGGATCGTCAGCGGCCATCTGGTGCACCACGCGCGGCCCGGTGAAATCGTGCATCTCGAGCCGGCAGCCGGCGACTTCACCCTGCCCGCGACGCCGCCGGACCGGGTGCTGTTCGTCACCGCCGGCAGCGGCCTCACCCCGGTGCTCGGGATGCTGCGCAGCCACCTCGACGCCCTGCCGAACGTCGTCGTGGTCCACAGCTCCCCGACCGCGCAGGACGTCATCGCCGGCGCCGAGCTGCGCGCGATGGCCGCGGCCGGACGCATCCAGCTGATCGAACACCACACCGCGTCTCACGGTCGGCTCGACGCCGAGCACCTGCACCACCTGGTCCCCGATCTCGCGCAACGTGAGACGTGGGCCTGCGGGCCAGCCGGTCTCCTCGACGCGCTCGAGGAGCACTTCGCCGCGAACAACCTGCTCGACCAACTGCACATCGAACGCTTTCGTCCGGTGGTCATCGAACCGGGCGAGGGCGGGACCGTGACCTTCCTGGGCACCGGTCGCGAGACCGAGACCGACGGCGCCACCTCGCTGCTCGACGCGGGCGAGGACGCCGGCGTACTGATGCCTTCGGGCTGCCGCATGGGCATCTGCTTCGGCTGTGTGGTGCCCCTGCGCAGCGGTGCCGTCCGCGACCTGCGCACCGGCGAGATCACGGTGGCCGAGACCGGCGACGACGTGCGCGTCCAGACCTGCATCAACACTGCGGCCGCCGCCTGCGAACTCGACCTCTGAGCGGCCCCGCCCCCACCTCACCCTGCCACCACTCCCCTGCCTCAACTCCCCTGCCTCAACTCCCCTGCCTCAACTCCCCTGCCTCAACTCCCCTGGAGCCTGACATGACCGCACTGCAGAACAAGACCCACGACCCGACCGCCCACCTCAGCGCCGACGACATCGAGGAACTCGGCCGCGAGCTCGACGCCATCCGGTCCCGGGTGATGGACAGCCGGGGCGCCCACGATGCCGCCTACATCCGCAAGGTCATCGAGGTACAGCGCAGCCTTGAGCTGGCCAGCCGCATCGTGCTGCTCGCCTCGCTGTTCCCGCCGGCGTGGCTGGCCGGCACGGTGGGCCTGAGCGTGGCCAAGATCCTCGAGAACATGGAGATCGGCCACAACGTCATGCACGGCCAGTGGGACTGGATGCGTGACCCAAAGATCCACTCCACCGAGTGGGAGTGGGACCACGCCTCACCCGCCGAGCTGTGGAAGCACTCGCACAACGAGCTGCACCACACCTTCACCAACGTGCTCGGTCGTGACAACGATCTCGGCTACGGGATCATGCGCGTCGACGAGGACCAGCGCTGGCACCCCGTCTTCCTCGCGCAGCCGCTGTTCAACCTCGTCAACGCGTTCGCCTTCGAGTACGGCATCGCGGCCTACGACCTCGAGATCGGCAAGGTCATCGCGGGCCGCAAGGACCGCGGCGAGTTCCGCCGCCAGGGCCGCAAGGTGCTGGCCAAGATCCGCCGCCAGGCGACCCGCGACTATGTCGTCCACCCGCTGCTGTCCGGCCCGGCCGCGCTGACCACGCTGGCCGCCAACGTGACCGCGAACGTGGTCCGCAACGTCTGGACCCACTCGGTGATCATGTGCGGCCACTTCCCCGAGGGCGTCGAGACCTTCGAGAAGACCTCCATCGAGGGCGAGACCCGCGGCGAGTGGTACCTGCGCCAGATGCTCGGTGCCGCCAACATCGACGGCGGCCGGCTCCTCCACATCATGACGGGCAACCTGTCGTTCCAGGTCGAGCACCACCTGTTCCCCGACATGCCGAGCAACCGCTACCAGGAGATCGCGCCCGAGATCCAAGACCTGTTCGAGCGCTACGGCCTGCACTATGTCACCGGGTCGATGCCCCGTCAGGTCACCTCCGCCTGGGCGAAGGTCATCCGCCTGTCGCTGCCCAACGAGCTCCTCGACACCCTCTCCCGCGCCGATCACGAGACCGCAACGGCGGACGATGCCGGCCGCGTGACGCCGATGACTGAGGCAGCCTGACCCGCCCGGAGGCGGTCCCCCGGGGTCGTGTTGCGGTCGCCTCATGTTCCTGGGCGCCGCACCAGGGGACTGCCCAGGACGCTCCTTGGTTGACCCCGATCGTTGGCCTTCGGCTCACGGGAAGGATGCTCCAAGCCGAAGCGCTACCCGACCGAACCATCCGGAGCCGGGACAATGAGCCGGCTCCTTCCGTGACACCATCTCGACTGGCTACGTGCGGGCCCATCGCACGCCTGCCCCTTGTTGCTAGCGCCCTCGTTGGCTACCCGAAGCCCCGTCGGCGAATACGGACCTCGGCCCGGATGTCCGCACTCGGCCGCGACCGCGTTCGAACCACGAGACTGATCGAGAACGCGTGATCCGTCGTGGAGCCCGCGCAGCCGTCGCCTCGCGCGGGAGGGGCCTCACCGGCCAGGTGAACGCTGATCGTGGAACCACTGTGGAGCGGCTCCACACCCGAACGAAGAGACCCTCCAGGCGTACAAGATCCCGCCGTTTCCGGCGGGATCGCGTGGAGGTGATCGGATTTGAACCGACGGCTTCTTCGTTGCGAACGAAGCGCTCTGCCAGGCTGAGCTACACCCCCAGGTGTTGCGGCGCAGGAGTGTATCCACGCACGGGTGCCGGC